>JANNQZ010000126.1:0-5390 GCA_031401015.1 Chloroflexota bacterium
GATCGGGCGCCGCGAAGGTACCCGTCCCTCATGCGCTTCGTGCCGTCGCTGGGAGGGACTCTCTCGGTGTCCGGTTGATCATCACGAAGCGCGGGGACTGCTGAGTTAAGGCGGCGCTATCCCTCTCGCCCCGACCAGACTGACCTTCCTCGTGCTCAGAATCTCGCGTTTCGGGGCACGTCGCAACCTGGCCCGGGCCCGAGGTCTTGCCCCGACCACCTTGCGCCTGGAGGTTCAGGACGCCCGACCCGAACGCCGCGTCCCAGCCTCGCGCCTTCGCGGCGGCGGTCAGCGTGAAGGTGTAGTCCCTGGCCCCGAGCACGTCGATCCGTTCGAACACGGCCTCGGCGATCGCCTTGCGCCCGGCATCGGAGGTCTTGGCCCACAGGTCCGGCAACGAGTCGAGGTATGCGCGTGCCTCGGCCGCCGTCGGGATCCGTGACGGGCGGACCGCGGCTCGTCCGCGTAGACCCGGATTGCATGCACAAACCCCGCCGGGAGGGCAGCCTTTGCCAGACCCTGCGACCGCAGGTGGACGAGGAGGGGCACACGAGACTCGATCGGCACCCGCTCGAGAGAGGTCAAGCTTCCGTCCAAGATCGAGCGGTCAGGCGCCACGGCGTGGCCAGTGGCCCTCGAGAATGCCCCAATGGCATCCAGCACCGTGGCTAGCCTCAGCATCCCGGCATACGGGTCGCCGGTCACGAAGCCGCCAGCCCAAAGCTGATCGGGGACGTGGTCGCGCAGCCAGCCGATGTCCGCCACTGGCAGCTGGCGGAGGGGCGGCTGGCGCAACTTCGGTCGCCCTGCGGCCGGCTTGTGCTGTGAGAGCCGCGACCCCCGCCGCCGCACTCGCTTGCTCATCTCGACATGCACCCCGATCTGTTCGTTGCGGGCAAGCTTATCGACCTCCGAGCGCGGCACGCTGAGCACGGCGGATCGCCGCGACATATGCACCGAGATACCGTGGTATCGTGGGGACGCCGAACGCCACGAACTGGAGGCCGAGATGACGATCAAGTCCCGCACCCTGCGCCTGCCCGCCGACCAGGCCGAGGCCCTCGAGGCGATCGCAGGCGTCGACGAGGTGTCGGTCAACGAGGAGATCCAGCGGGCGATCGCTGCCCACATCGAGGCCCGCCGGTCGGACCCCGCCTTCCGCCAGCGCCTGAAGGCCAGCATCGAGCGCAACCGAGAGATCCTCGAACGCCTCGCTCGGTGACGGTCTACCTCGAGCTGGCGGACTACCTGCTCATCGCAGAGGCGGTCCTCGGGGTGCCGGCCGAGCTCATCGCCGACTTCAACCGGATCGGTCTGGCGGATTCCGCGCTCGCCGCGCCGCGGGCCGGCTTCGGCGGGGTTGAGGCCTATCCGGACTTCGCGACGAAGGCGGCGGTGCTCTGCTGGCATCTCGTCAAGAACCATCCGCTGCCCGATGGCAACAAGCGCTGTGCGTTCCTGGCCACGGTCGAGTTCGTGGAGCGCAACGGCGGAACGTGGATCCCGGCACCCGGTGATCCCGACGAGACCGACCACGTGATCCGGGGCATCGCGAGCGGCGAGATCAGCGAGGCCGAGTTCCGCAACTGGATCGCCCAGCGCTGCGGTTGAGACCGCCAAGCAGGCCGGGCAGCGCCGCCGCCAACCGACACTGAGGCCCAAGGCGCCAGCCCCGGCCCTTCCTGTGCTCGGCCGAGGACCTGGCCAAGGCCGGGGTCAACGCGCCACTTCGGCACCCTGTGGCTCTCGTGGCCGAAGACGCAAGGGACGCGGATGGTGGGCGTCGCACCACCTGCGCGGCCTGCCCCGCCCGCCGAGGTACGGGAGCTCGGCGCCGCAGGCCGGGCAGTGGCGAGGCGGTGCCAGGCTCGCGCGGAGGGCCATCGTCGCGGACGCGGCCACAGCCTCGAGGACGTCAGCGCTCATGCATCACCCCACTGGCGAAAACCCCCGAAAACGCGCGATACCCGGCCGCGTAAACACAGTCGCGCGGCGCGGTCTTCCACGAGGGCGGAACCCGCGTGTGGGTACCCCCGGTCGGCCCCCGACGCACCCTTGGTCGAGTTGCACGATCGGCAGAGCACGGCAAGATTGCCGCGGTCGAGGGGTGCGCCACCGGCGGCGAGCGGCACGACGTGATCGGCAGTCAGGTCGCTGGCCGGGTGAGGATCTCGCCCGTAACCCGGGCACCAGTTCCCGTACTGGCCGCGATGCCGGGCGATCACTCGCGCGCTGAGGCGCTGCCATTCGCGGGTGTTGTACAGGGCGTTGTGGTGGCTCCGGTTCGACTGTCGGGCGTGGATGGTGCAGCGGCTGCCGGGTCGGCTGGTGGCGACGCCGCAGACGGTGCAGAGATTCACCAGTCGCGCCGCCGACTCACGCCGCGCCCACCCTGGTGCTGGTGATGAGCCCGAGGATCACCGCCGTGACGGCGCGGACGTACCCGGTGGGGGGAACCGGGAGTCGGTGTGGATCGGACCAGCGCGCCGTCATGCCCACAAGCGTGCGGGCGGCGGGCCGCTGTTTCTAGTTGGCCGTTTGGGCCATGTTCTCGGGCGGTGTGACCACCGCTATCGATCGGGTGGCGTTCGCGTCTCGAGCCACGATGCGAGCAGGTCCGACACGAGGCTCACGGCCTCCTCGCTCGTTCGCCCCGCCTCCTGGAGCGAGCCGATGACCCACCGACCGAACACGGTCATCACCACCGCAACGGCATCGTCGTCCGAGGACAGCGGCCCGAGCGCCGCGCGGACGAGGGTGTCCAGTTGCTGATAGTAGCGGGCCTCGGCATCAGCCCAGAACGAGACACCCGGACCTTCACGTTGCGACGCGCGGTACCACGACTCACTTCGGTCGAAGAACGCCGACATCTCCCGGACGAGGAGATCGACTCGATCGCGTAGCCCGACGACTCCGTCGAACAGGTCCGGTGTCGGCATCCGGAGTTCCCCGAAGATCTCCCCGGTGACCTCGGCCGCGAGTGCGGCGGCAGAGCCGAAGTGATTGGCGACGGTCCCTGGAGCGACATCGGCACGCCGGGCGATGTCGAGCATAGTGGTCGCCGACACGCCCCGCTCCTGGTACAGCTCAAGGGCGGCCGCGATGATCCTGCGCCGCGTCTCGGCCTGCTGCGCCGCCCGCTTCCCGAGCTCGTACTTCCTGGGCAATCCGTTCCCACTCCAGTCTATTGACTTCGTGATGGAACCAATATAGCATCCGGGACCGACGAGCCCCGGTGGCGGGCCAGCCGTCGCGATGGCAGGCACATCGCCGCCGAGAAGTGGGGACCTGAGGCATGACCTGGGCGGACCTCTATCCGTGGCTCCTCGTGTTCCACGTCCAGTGGGTGCTCGCGTTCCTGCGATCGCCGGCATCGTCGTGATCACATGGTTGATGGAGCCCAGGCCGTCTTGAAGTCCGCCCACGCGCGGCAGGAGGATGATCATGGCGACAGGATCGCTGGCTCTGAGTGCGACTCGATCGGCGCTTGACCTCGGGGATGTGGGCCGCCCCGCCGCTCAGGCCGCGGTCGGCCTGACCATCGGGAGCGCGACGGCCCTGGCGGCATTCTTCGCGGTCGGCGAACCGTGGGGCACGCTCAACGACAGCCTGTCGATCGGCCTGGCCTGGGCGACCGTGCCGATTGCCGTCGACTTGGTCCGGCGGCACCCGGAGTCCCGGCTGCTTGGCCTCGGCGTCGTCGCCGATCTGATCGGGGTCGCCGCGACGACGGTCTTCACGTCCCTGCTGATCTCGCGCCGGATGACGTTCGAGGACAGCCTGCAGCCGATCCTCACGGGCCAGGCGCTCATCGGGACCTGGCTGATCCTCGCCGGGGCCTCAGCCTGGCCGGACCCGACATCTCGTCGCGCATCGATGCTGGGCATGACGGCCGGGGCGGGTCTCATCGCGACCGCTGCCGGCATCGCGACCGGCGGTATGGAGAGTCCCGTGGCGGCCATCGGGTTCGTGTCGGCCCTTGTCGGGACGACCGGGTTCTACGCGCTGCTGGGTCGCCGGCCGCCGCAGGTCCGGTGACGCGGCATGGATGAGCGACACGAGATCGGCACGCGGGTCGGCTCGTTGGCGGTGCTCGTTCGAGGGGAGAGACCGCCGGCGGTGCTGTGCCACAGCCTGTTCGTCGATGAGCGCTCCTGGGGGCGGGTCGAGGAAGGACTCGTCCGTGGCCGCCGCCTCGTGATCATCAACGGGCCGCGCCATGGCGCGAGCTCCGACCTCGGGCACCGATACTCCATGGACGACCGTGGGGCGGCTGCGCGGGAGGTGCTGGCGGCGCTCTTGCCCGCTCGTGACCCCACCCGTCACTTGAAGGGGCCAGGCGCATGAATCACCGCCCGCACCGATCGTGGCTGCTGCTCCCGATCCTTGCCATCCTCCTCGCGCTGTTCGGCGTCTCGGACGTGCTGATCGGCATCACCGCGGACCCGGGCATCACCGTCGCGATCACCAGGCTCACGCCCGACGAGCTCCGGGCTGCCAGTCTTGAGGGCTACCGACTGGCCGACTTCATGGTCCGTACCCAGGGCGTGACACTCGCCACATTCGGGCTCCTGCTCACGGTCGTCCTGCTGTGGCCGTATCGAGGCGGTCAGCGCTGGGCCTGGAAGGCAGCGTTCATCCTCCCGGTCTGGGCGGCGTCCGTGCCGATCATGTACCTCGCGTACGGTCTCGCGCCCGACGCCCCGCCGGCGCCGCCGATGATCTCCGGGCCGATCGTCGCGGTCCTCTCCGCGGCCGTCCTCGTCGCCGATCGACGTCGATTTCGCGAAGCGATGACGGCGGCAGGCTGAACGAGCGCGCAGATCGAGGACGGATCGATGGAGCCCTACACCCTTGTCGTGACCGAGCACGTGCTCTTCGTCATCGTGGCCCTCGGGGCGCACGGTGCGTCCGCCCAGGGCGATGGTCGCGGTGTTGCGCGAGGCCGATTGGGCGCGCCTGGGCGCGATCCTCGACCTGTCGGTTCGGGCGTTCTCGGTGGCGAGCGTGGCGCCGCCAGTCCCGACTCGGCTCGCGTGGGATTGATGGCTCCCACGAACCACCCCGCCAAATCCCGCCGCTCGACCGAAAGCACCGTCAATGCCGTCAGGGCCAGGGCGAGGCTCGCAACCATCGCCAGGGTCGACAGACGGGGCAGCCGACGCTCGATGCCGATGCGACGAAACAGGGCGGCAGCGGACACGTCACGCGCCGCCGCCAACGGCCACAGAGCAAAGAGGATCGCCGTCAAAGCTCCGAACGCCGCCGCCAGGGCCAGAGGCTCGGGGTAGATGGCAAAACGGGGCTGCACCGACAATGACTCGCCGATCCACCAACTCCCGGCCAGGGGGATCACGGCTCCAAACACCAGCCCGATGGCGATACCGACC
>JANNQZ010000127.1:0-3880 GCA_031401015.1 Chloroflexota bacterium
TGATGACTGGCGATCACGAGCGGGCGTTGGAGTCCAGCGCCGCCAGCCTTCTGCCGGCTCGCGAGGACGGCGACCCCTACCGCCTGGCGCAGGCGCTCTACGTCCGCTCCCTGGCGGTCGGCTACGGAGCGGGGCGGTGGGACGAGGCGATCACGCTCCTCGAGGAGGCCATGGTGTTGGCCGGCAGCCTTGATGACCCCGCCTTCGTCCAGGCGTTCGTCCTCTGGCAACTGGGCATCGCGCTGTTGCAGAAGGGCGAGCGCGAGCGCGGCGTGGCGTTGCTCGAAGAGGTGCTGGCGCTGCAGCTCGAGACCGGGCGACACATGGAGGCCGGCGCCGTGCTGGCCTCGCTCGGACGTCTGGACCGTGAGGCGGGCAACGACGCGCGGGCGGCCAGGCGCTACGGCGAGAGCCTGCGGCTGCAGCGCGAGAGCAGCAGCCTCATTCACCTCGGCGGGACGATCGCCTATCTGGCCGTCCTCGCGGCGGATCACGGTCGAGCCGACTCAGCGGCGCGTTTGCTGGGTGTGGTTCGGGCGATCCAGGAGCGGACCGGGGTGGCGCCCAGTCGACCTGGCAGGCTGGATGAGGAGCCGACCGAATCGACGGCCCGGGCGACGCTCGGGGACGAGCGCCTCGCGGCGGCGGTCGCGGCGGGCCGTTCCCTGCCGCTCACGGACGCGATCGACGAGGCGTTGGCGGTGGCCGACGAGCTCGCGGCGGTCCTTGCCGGCGGCGAGGCGCCGCCTGCCTCATCGGCATGGTCATCGCCCGCCACGTCCGGACCTCCGGACGGCCTCTCCCGGCGCGAGCACGAGATCCTCGCGCTGCTCGGGCAGCGCCTGAGCGACAAGGAAATCGCCGAGGTCCTCTTCATCTCCCCCCGGACCGTGATGGCCCACGCCACCCACATCTTCAACAAGCTGGGTGTCGCCAACCGACGCGCGGCCGCGGCGGTGGCCGCTCGCCACGGGCTGATCTGAGCCGGGCCTGCCTCGAAAATAGGTGAACTTCACGGATGCCGCCGCCTCGCGGGCGCGGCAAGATCGGCCCGTTCCGAAGAACGCCCGATCACCCCAGCGGCTGCCGAGGCTGAGCAACCGGCGGGAGTCGCCGCGAGGGGGTGCTCCGCTGGTTCCCATGTCCGGAGGTGACCTTGACCCAGTGACGCCCGGTACCTACGACATGTTCATCCAGACATGCCTTCGGTGCGCACGCAGCGGGACGACCCGTGGCGTCCACCAGCGGAGTGGAGAGACCGATGAAGCAGAAGACGGCACGAACGGCGGCGACGCCATGGGAGTTGCCAGCACCCGATCATCGTGGGCAGCGGCACCGGCGGCTTCGATGGCGCCACGGGCCGGGTCGACTTCAAGGACGATGTCGTCACCGGCGATTACCCGTACCGAGGCCACATCAGCCACCGGTGATGGATCTCGGCACCGATCGCGTGCCCTGATCGCGGCGCGGGCGGTCCATCACCGGATCGCCCGGCGTCCGACCGACCTGACCTCGGCGACCGGAGGCACGCCATGAGCGTGCCCGATCGCGCCGGACCGTCATCGGCGATTGACAAAGGAGAGACCCATGTCCCTTGCTCGCAGGCTTGTTGTACATATTCTGGCCGCCTTGATGTTGTTCATTGGCGTCTCACCGGCCGCAGCGATAAGCCCACTCGCGGCGCCTACAGCCACCCTGCTGGTCACGGGCCTGGAGGAGCTCCAGGGGAGCGCCGTCGGCCCCGGTGGGGCGTTGTTCGTCACCGCGCCGCTCACCGGCAGCATCTGGCGCATTGACCCGAAAACCGGCGCCGTCACGCTCTTCGCCAGCGGGCTGCCCGCACGCAACCCGGATCCGTTCTTCCTCGGCGCTGGAGTGGTCGACGTCGCCTTCATCGGCGGGACCGCGTACGCGCTGGTGACCGGCGTCGGCGAGGACTTGGGGGAAAACGACATCGTCGGCATCTACCGCGTGGACGGCCCGAACAGCTCCACCATCATCGCTGACATCGGCTCTTGGTCGATGGCGAATCCGCCGACCCCCGAGTTCTTCGTTCCCACCGGCTTCCAGTACTCGATTGAAGCCTACCGCGGCGGGTTCCTCGTCACCGACGGGCACCACAACCGGGTGCTGTGGGTCACCGGCGATGGCGAGATTACCGAGTTGATCGCGTTCGGCAACGTCGTCCCGACCGGGCTGGCCGTCTCGGGCAATACGATCTACCTCGCCCAGGCCGGACCCATCCCCCACGAGCCGGAGACCGGCAAGGTCGTGACGTTCGAGCCGGGATCGAGCGCGGCCACCGAGGTAGCCTCCGGCATCAGGCTGGCCGTCGACGTGGAGTTCGGCAGCGGACGCACGCTCTTCGCCCTCTCACAGGGCGACTGGGACGGCCCGTATGAGGGGGCTCCGGCGCAACCGAACACCGGCGCGCTCGAGCGGGTCAACGGGGACGGCACCCTGACGACCGTCGTCGGCGGGCTGGACCGGCCGACCTCAGTCGAGATCATCAAGAACACTGCCTACGTCGTAACGCTCGCCGGCGAGATCTGGCAGATCGAGGCTATCTCGGCTCCGCCCTACGGCGATTGAGGTTGACCATCGATCACAGGTCGTCAGATTTCAGTTGTGCAGAGAACGAGCCAGCGGTTCGGCCTCCCATGAAGAGCATTTGGTTGGGGCCAGTCGTATCGAGCAGCATGCCCGGAACGCCGGCGTATCCGTTGCTGATGGCGACCTGTATTGGGGCCAGGCGTGCCGCACGAAGCTGGGCATCGCCGAACGAACCATCGTACGTAGACGGCAACTCGGGGTGGGCGCCACGCACGCGAGTTGACCAACGTCCGGGCGAAAGGGGGTGAGGAGACAGGTATTAATTGAGCCACCAGAACAATGGTCCGAATACTCAACACTAACCAAGGAGAAAAGCACAAAAATGCGCAAGTATATTTTGTCAGCAGTCGTAGCGGGTAGCTTGTTCGCGAGCACAGTCGCCGGAGCTTTCGCCGCCCAACCAGCAAGCGACCGCGTGCCCGGCACACCTGACGCGAACTGCCTCGGTCAGACGATGGCCTCCTACGCGCAATATGTTAAGGGTACGGACGGCATAAACCCGGGAATCGGTAACTGGGCTGACTTCGCCGGAGAGAGCAATCAGGAGCTCAAGGCGAGGGTCGAGGCGTACTGCAACCCCTAACCTAGGCCTGTAGGCCCTTTGTCGCCCGGGGCAACGATTAGGCTCGCTACACCCCGGGCGACCTTCGTTCTGCCACGAGGACGCCATCGGGAGGCTGCTCGACCAGGTTGGGCCCTGAGCGATCACACGATCATCGAGGCCGTCGGTCGGTATCACGATCGTCCGGCTGAGATCGATCGGGCGTCGCTGGCGAGGATCGGCCGCGATGGCGAGGAGGCCGGACGCCGACTCGCGCGGACCCGGGAGGGCGGGCCTGGCAGCGGGAGATGGCGCAGCTCGATACCGAGGAACAGGCGGCGCGAGGAGCGGTCGAGCCAGAGCGGCTCTCGTCCGCAGAGGTCGTTGCCTACATGAGCTCGCGGCCCTCGCTCTGGGCCGATGCTGGTCCCGAGGGACGCCAGGCGCTGGCGACCGCATTGTTCGGGCGCACCCACGTGCTGGGGTTCCAGCGGATGGAATACGAACTCACGCCCGATGCCATTGAGATTGGCCTCGGCGCGGCGCTTGCTGCCGTGTTCGAGATGCGGCCCCGCAAGATCGGTGAGTCTGGTCGGGGCGAGAGGGATAGCGCCGCCTTAACTCAGCAGTCCCCGCGCTTCGTGATGATCAACCGGACACCGAGAGAGTCCCTCCCAGCGACGGCACGAAGCGCATGAGGGACGGGTACCTTCGCGGCGCCCGATC
>JANNQZ010000128.1:0-5478 GCA_031401015.1 Chloroflexota bacterium
ATGCTGAAACAATTCAGAATATGCTACAGAACATCTGTATAAACGAAGGATATTCTGCGTAATGATCATCCCTGCTTTCAAACTCTCAACACAGAAAATCAATGTTCGATCAGGTCGCGCAGCGTCGCCCCGAATTCGACCTCGTAGACACCCGGTCGCGCGACGTGCCCGGACAGGCAAAAGAGCCGCGGGCCGGTTGAGCCTTCCGTCCCGATCCCGGCGTAGGCTTCCCCGCCCATCTCCAGGATGATCGGGATGTTCGCGAGCGTCTCCACGTTGTTGACGACGGTCGGCTTGCCAAACAATCCAATCTCGACCGGGAAGGGCGGCTTGTTTCGCGGCTCGCCGCGCTTGCCCTCGATCGATTCGAAGAGCGCCGTCTCCTCGCCACAGATGTAGGCGCCGGCGCCGCGGCGCAGCTCGATATCGAAGGCGAAGCCGGAACCCAGGATGTCCCGGCCAAGCAAGCCGGCGTTTCGAGCGGCTTCGATCGCGCCGCGGACCGCTGCCTCCGCCTCCGGATATTCGCCGCGGAGGTAGAGGTAACCGAGGTTGGCCCCGGTCGCGAACGCGGCGATCGTCATGGCTTCGACAATCGCGAATGGATCGCCCTCGAGGAGCACCCGGTCCTTGAACGTGCCGGGCTCGGATTCGTCGGCATTACAGACGAGGTAGTGGGGCCGGGCCTGCTGGGCGGCGACGGCAGCCCACTTTCGGCCGGTCGGGAAGGCGGCCCCGCCACGGCCCATCAGCCTCGACGCGGTGACCTCGGTGATGATGGCGGCGGCGCCGATCCGGATCGCCTTGGCGAGCGCTTCGTACCCGCGATGGGCGCGGTACTCGTCGAGCGAGGTCGGGTCGACGACTCCGACGCGGCGCAGGAGTCTGGACTCGCCGGATGCCGTGCCACCGTGCGCTGCTGACGGGAGGCCGCGCGCCTCGCCGGACGACGTGGTCGCGTGCGCCGCTGACGAAGGCGCGTGCGCCGCCGACCTGGAGCCGTGCGCCGCCGACCTGGCGCCGCGCCCCGCGCCACCCCCCGACTCGAGCCGGGCCATGATCCCGGCCGCGTCAACCGGCGCCGCGCTCACGGTCCGTGGCTGTTCGCCGGCCGAGGTGAACATCGCCGCCGGGGCCAGGTCGCACAACCCCAGGCAGGGCGACCGGAGCCATCCGACCCGCCCGTCGCGGGCCGCCTCGCCTTCCGGGCCGACGGCTCGACGAAGGTCCTCGCAGATCCGCTCCGCGCCCGCAAGCCGACAGGCGAGGTCGTCGCAGACGTGGGCGATGACCGGTGGCCGCGGTGTCGTCGCATACAGCGCGTAGAAGGTGGCGACCCCGTACGCGTCCGCGGGCGGGACAGCGAGCCGTCGCGAGATGTAGTTCAGTGCCGGTTGGCTGATCCAGCCGATCCGATCCTGGACGGCGTGGAGCGCAGGAAGCAGCTGCGACCGCCGTGCGCGGACGGCATGCCCACCCCGGCTGGTATGACCATCGGGCCCGGCTCCGTCCCGTCGGCCGCCGACCCAGCCCGACTCCGGCGGACCCAGCACCGCATCCACGGCGGCGCGCTCAGCCGGCGATGCCAGTGGCCCGATGACATGGAGGTCCATCGCGGCCGAGTGTAGCGAGCCAGGGCCGGATCAGGCGGGGCGGGCACGCACAACGGGGCGATTGTGCTACCATGTGCTACATGAGCGAGAGTGGCAGCCAACCCGCTCGCGTTGGGGTGCGCGAGCTACGCCAGAACCTGAGCGTCTACCTGGCCAGGGTCAAGGCCGGCGAGACGCTCGAAGTGACCGAGCACGGCCAGCCGGTCGCCCAGATCGGTCCGCGACCCGTGAAACCGATCTCGATCATTGACCAGATGATCGCCGAGGGTCGTGCCCAGCCGGCCACTTTCGACCACCGCGATATTCCGCCGCCGCCAAAGTTCCCGGGTCGGCCACTGTCGGAGATCATCCTCGAGATGCGCGATGAGGAGACACGATGACGGTACTCGCATACGTCGACGCGTCTGCGCTCGCGAAACTGATCCTGGACGAGCCCGGCTCCACGGAGATGCGGCGTTGGTACATTGAAAGCGAGCGCGTCGTTTCGAGCCGGGTCGGCGTCGTTGAGACGCATCGCGCCATCGCCCGACAGGCACATGATCCGGCGCATCTGGACGTGATCCTCCGGTCGATCGAGATACTCGAATTCGACGAGGTTGTCGCGAAAACTGCCGCGACGCTCGGTCCAGCCATCCTGAAGACGCTCGATTCGATCCACCTGGCGACGGCCCTCGGGCTCATGGCGGCACTCGACGCTTTCGTGACCTACGACGATCGGCTCGCCGAGGCAGCCAGAGCCGTCGGTCTTCCAGTCGTGCGACCGGCCTGATCCCGGGTAGGCCTCAGGTGGTCGACGCCTCGAAGACCAGGCGAGTGCCGACCGACGAAGCGAGATAGCGATCCGGGAACCGGGAGATGATCTCCGCGACCGCGCGGAAGCCCGTGCAGTGGCCGGGCACCAGGTAGTCCGGCGCGATCGTGCCGATCGCGTCCATCGTTGCCGGAATGATCCGTTCGAACAGGCCGCCGGTCAGGTGCATCCCGCCAACGAAGGCATGGATGCGTTCGACACCGGTGAGCGCCTGCGCGTTGCGCAGGACGTTGACGGCGCCGGCGTGGGAACAGCTGCTGAAGACGACCAGCCCTTGACCGCGGACATTGACGACGACGTTCTGGTCATCCCAGATCCAGGTATCGGGCGTCCAGCCGTCGCCGTCGCGGCGCTGCTGGAGGGGGAAGCCGGTTTCGAATTCGGTCGTCCGTGCGACCTGACCGGATAGGAGGAAGGTGTCGCCGCCCCACAACGACGGGCCAGGCTCGGCCAGGACGTGAGCGCCCTCGCGTTCAAGGTCGTTGGTGTTTGGAGGCGGCATGGCGATCTCCACGCCGGTCGGAAAGATGACTCGCCGATGGAGGAGGGCATCGGGATGCAGGATGACCGGCAATCCGGCGCGCCCGCGTTTCGCGATGGCACCCTCCAGACCGCCGTGATGGTCGGCGTGCCCGTGAGAGACGACGATCGCCTCGGCGACCGTCAGGTCCAGCCCGAGGATCGTCGCGTTCCACAGCAGTGTGTCCCGGCCGAGGCCGAGGTCGTACAGGATCGTGTGCCATTCGTCCCCGACCCGCGTCCGCAACAGCAGCCCGTAACCGTGCTCGGCGCGCAGCTGGTCACGTTCAGACCAGTCGTGCGCGAGCGGCGGTCGTTGCGCCGGACCGCCGCTCGCGAGCAGGATGTCAATCGAGCCATCGACGACGATCGTGGCCTCGACGGCATCGACCGCCTTGAGCCCGATCCCCTCGGCTGCCATCAGGCGCCTATGCTCCGGGCGCCCGATAGCTCGGATGCAGCTTGACCGCCGCGTCGATGTCTTCGGCGGTGAGGAGCACGACCGTGCTGATCGAGACAGCCCCGGCTCCTCCGGTCGTCGCCGTCAGTGCCGCGGCCGCGGCATGATCCGGCAGGTCGGCGATCACGTAGAAGTCGTCGTTGCCGAACGCCCAGTACATCGACTCGACGCTTCCGCCGACGCTGGCTGCCAACGCATCAACGGCCTTGCGGCGACCGGTCCCGCCGTCCTTGAGTACGCCCTGGATGCCGGCCTGCGTGTACGAACCGTGGAACAGGTATTTGGCCATGGCGTGCGCCTCCAAAGGATCGGGCGACATGCCCGAACCTGCGCATCATGGCACCCGCTAGGCCTTCTTTCACCACGAGGCGGCGCTCAGTATCGTCAGGCGACGACAGGATCCGCGAGCTTTTCGATGCGCATGGCGGTCGCCTTGAATTCGGCGGTGCCGGACTTGGGATCCGTGGCGTCGATCGTCAACAGGTTCGTGGCGACCTCATCCTGGAAATGCAGGGTCATGAAGGTCAGGCCTGGACGGAGCGACTCATCGATGCGGATGGGTGCCTCCACCTGGCCGCGGCGCGAGACGACCCGGACGCGTTCGCCCTCGGCCAGGCCATACGACGCCGCGTCCTCCGGTGAGATGTCCAGCGATTCGCCGCGACGCAGCGGGGAGGTGTAGCCCGCCGTCTGGACCCCCGTGTTGTACGAGTCCAGGCGGCGCCCCGTGGTCAGGCGGATCGGGAAGTCGGCATCCAGCTTGTCCACCGGCGGGTCGTGGTCGACGGGCACGAATGGCACCCGATTGCCGGGGACCGGGTCTTCCCAGAGGCGCGAGTGGAGGAACAGCTCGCCGGGGTGGGTCTCGTCATAACAGGGCCACTGGAGCCCGCCCTCTGCCTCCAGACGGGAGTAGCTCATCCCGGCATGGACGGGCGACAGGCGCCGCACCTCATTCCAGACCGCCTCCGGGTCCGGCTCGCCCCACGCGGCGCCCATTCGATTGGCCAGATCGAAAATGATCGCCAGATCGTCGCGGGCGCCCGCCGGCCCTTCGACTGCCTTGCGGACCCGCTGGACTCGCCGCTCCGAGTTGGTCACGGTGCCCTCGGACTCGGCCCAGGCGGCGGTGGCCGGCAGCACGACGTCCGCCAGTTGTGCGGTTTTGGTAAGAAACAGGTCCTGCACGACCAGGAGATCCAGGCCGCGCAGGAGCGCGATCGCGCGCTTCTGGTCCGCCTCCGACTGGACCGGGTTCTCGCCGATGCAATAGACCGCCGTCAGGTCGCCTCGCTCCA
The DNA here is from genome assembly GCA_031401015.1 of Chloroflexota bacterium. GTDB lineage: Bacteria > Chloroflexota > Limnocylindria > Limnocylindrales > CSP1-4 > SPCO01. The sequence continues at coordinate 4,702 of JANNQZ010000128.1, forward strand.
TTGCATCGAACATCCCGGAAAGGTGCCAGCCGCGCTTCGGCGGGACGGTGACGCCCCATTCAGCGTCGAAATTCGCCCGAAGGTGATCGTTCTCGACATGCTGGAAGCCGGTCAAACGGTCCGGGAGGGCACCCATGTCGCCGCCGCCCTGCACGTTGTTCTGACCACGGAGCGGGTTCACGCCACTGCCGTACCGTCCGACATGCCCGGTCAGCAGGACCAGCGAGATCAGGGCGAGGACATTGTCGACCGCGTTGTGGTGCTCGGTGATGCCGAGGGTCCAGCAGATCATCGCCCGCGGCGCCTTGGCGAAGGCATGCGCCAGCTCGCGGATGGCGGCGGCTGGGACGCCGGTTTCGCGCTCGGCATACTCGAGTGTGTAGCTCTCGACCTTGGCCTTGTACGCGTCGAAGTCGACCGTGGCGCGCCCGATGAACTCGCGGTGCTCCAGGCCGCTGGCGATGATCTCGCGCGCGACCGCGTTGGCCAGCGCGATATCGCTGCCGACATCGAGCCCGAGCCAGCCATCCGCCCATTCGGCGCTGGAGGTCCTGCGGGGGTCGATCGCGTAGAGGCGGGCACCCTTGTTCACGGCCTTGAGGACGTGGTGGAAGAAGATCGGATGCGTCTCGCGGGCGTTGCTGCCCCAGAGGACGATCAGGTCCGTATCTTCGACCTCACGGTATGAGCTTGTGCCGCCACCGGCACCGAACACGGTCGCCAGACCGGCGACACTGGGGGCGTGTCAGGTGCGGTTGCAGCTGTCGATGTTGTTGC
>JANNQZ010000129.1:0-8264 GCA_031401015.1 Chloroflexota bacterium
GTGGTCAGGGCGCTCGAAATGGCCACCCTGCGTGGGGACGTCGTACCCGCCGAACCGCGCGGCTACCCGGGCCCCATCGCCTGGGTCGGCCTGACCGTGGAGCCAGGTCCGCACGCGGCCCGGATCGAACGGCGAGCACGCACCCAGTTCGAGGCCGGCCTGATCGAGGAGGCGCGCGCCCTGCGCGAACGGTTCGATCCGGCGTTGCCGGCCTTCTCCGCGATCGGCTACCGGGAGGCGTGGGCCGTCATCGATGGCGAACTCACCCGCGAACACGCGATCCAGCTCGACGCCCGGCGCAATGTCGCCTTCACGAAACGCCAGCGCACCTGGTTCCGTGCGGAACCCGGGATCACGTGGCTCGACGCGACCTTCGAGCTGCCGTTCGCGGCCGCCATCAAGCTGGCGCGCGAGACCATCGAAGCTGGCGCACCCTGACGGGTACTATCACGAATCATGGGTTGGACCGCCGCCGATATCCCTGATCTGCGCGGCCGAACCGCCGCGATGGTGCACTCGGCTCGCACGGCAGGTCCTCTCATCGACTGACCAACGTCCCCGGGTCTTGCTGCCCGAGGGTCTACACTGCCTCGCCATGCCCACCCACTCACTGATCGAGCTCGAGCACATCCCGGAGAAGGCGTTCCTGGTCGCCGTCGATACCGGCGCCGACGCCGGCTGGTCCGCTGAGGATTCGCTTGCTGAGCTCGCCAACCTGGCCGCCACCGCCGGAGCCGACGTCGTGGGTGCCGAGTGGCAGAACCGCCGCCACGTGGACCCCAACTGGTACGTCGGCAAGGGCAAGGCCGATGAGCTCGCCGCCGCCAAACGGGAAACCGGGTTTGACCTGCTGGTTGCCGACGACGAACTGTCGCCCGCCCAGCAGCGCGCGCTCGAGGAGCTGCTCAAGGTCAAGGTCATCGATCGCAGCCGACTGATCCTGGACATCTTTGCGCTCCACGCCCAGACCCACGAGGGCCGGCTCCAGGTGGAACTCGCCCAGCTCGAATATCAACTGCCTCGCCTGACCCGCATGTGGACCCACCTGTCCCGGACCGGCGGCGGGATCGGCACCCGCGGCCCCGGCGAATCGCAGCTCGAGACGGACCGCCGGATCGTGCGCACCCGGATCGCGAAGATGAAGGAGCGGGTGGACCAGGTCCGCCAGCAGCGCGCGACCGCCGCGCGGGGACGCGATCGCCGCTTGTGGCCGACCGTCGGGATCGTCGGCTACACGAATGCCGGGAAGTCGACCCTGCTCAACGCCCTCGTCGGCAGTGAGGCCGCGAAGGCCGAGGACAAGCTCTTTGCGACGCTGGACCCGACCAGCCGCCAGGTCAAGCTCGGCGACGGCCAGACCGCGATCGTGACCGATACCGTTGGCTTCATCCACAAGCTGCCTCACCAGCTGGTGGAGGCGTTCCGCGCTACCCTTGACGAGGTCAACCGGGCCGATGTCCTGATCGAGGTCGTGGACGCCGCCGATCCCCACTTCGAGGAGCATCGAGCCACCGTCCAGACCGTCCTCGATGAGCTCGGCGCCGGCGATAAGCCACGCCTCGTCGCGTTCAACAAGGCCGATCTGCTCGATCAGGCCGCGCGCAATGGCGCCGCCCCGGCACCGGCCATCGCCGGCTCGGTCTTCGTATCGGCCCTCACCGGCTATGGCCTTGATACGCTGCGTGTCGAGATCGCGGCGCTGCTGGCCTCGCTGTGGGTCGATGTCGATGTCGCGCTGCCGTATACCGCCGGCGAATTGCTCGCACGAGTCCGCGAGCGCGGAACGATCGAGCTCGAATACCGCGAGCGAGACGTGCGCATCCTGGGTCGCGTCGCGCCGTCGCTCGCCGGTGAACTCGAAACCGTGGCCGGCCGCTGGGCCGAGGCGGTTGGCGACCCGTCGGTCAGCCTGTGACGGGTCTTGTTTAGTGGACTGGGTGTGGACAACTTCGTCCCACGGCCAGAATCATTGCGAAAGTCGTTGATAACCCCGTAGCCAGATGGCGACTCCGCCGGCTATCGTTGGCATTGCTCGAAGGGGCTCTGGACCGAAAGCGGCGTCGCGGATGCAAATCAGCGGCGGTGACTACGGACCAGCGGTTCCTTCGGGCGTTTTGTTGTCCGGCGCGATCCCGGGGGCGTGGGATGATGCGGGGATGACGTTGCCTGAGCCTGCGCTGACACTTGAGGCCATCCAGCGCGCCCGAACCGGGATCTCGCCGGTCTTCCGCGACTCTCCCCAGTACGTACACGAGGGCCTTTCCGCGCGGGCGGGCATCTCCGTCATCGTCAAGATCGAGACCATCAACCCGATCCGCTCATTCAAGGGACGTGGGTCCTGGCTGGCCCTCCACGCCCTGGCGGGGGAGGGGAGGGTCGGGCCCGGGCGGCCAGTCGTCGTGGCCTCGGCCGGCAATTTCGGGCAGGGGATCGCCTATGCCGCCCGGGGCCTTAGGGTACCCGTCGTGGTTTTCGCGTCCCGCCAGGCCAACCCGGGGAAGGTCGCGCGGATGCGCGCGCTGGGCGCTACCGTGATCGCGGCGGGGGAGGACTTCGACGAAGCGTGTGCGGCGTCGCAGGCGTACGCGACCGAACACCGCGCGGAACTGCTGGTCGACGGCGAGGACGTGCGGATCGCCACCGGCGCCGGCACGATGGCCCTGGAGGTGACGGACGCGGTGGACGTCGGCGTCCTGGCCGCGCCGGCCGTGGCGCTCGTGCCGGTCGGCAATGGGTCGCTGATCATCGGCGTAGGGTCGGTGCTGCACGCCGTCGCGCCCGGTTGCCGGGTGATCGGGGTCCAACCCGAAGGAGCGCCCGCCATGACCCTGAGCTGGCGCGCCGCGCGGCCGATCGACACGGCCTCCGTATCCACCTATGCCGACGGCGCCGCTGCCCGGGTCGCGATCCCAGCGGCGGTGGCACTCATGGGTTCCACCGTGGACGACATGGTCCTGGTCAGTGAAGACGCGCTCCACGCAGCGCAAGCGATCCTGACCGAGGAACTCGGCGTCACCGTTGAGGGCGCCGCAGCGCTCGCTTGGGCCGGGCTCGCGGCGATCCCGCGGCCCGAGGGACCCGCGCTCCTCATCATCACCGGGAGCAACGCCTGACGACGACGCGGCAACCGCAACCCGGGGGGCCCGTCAACGCCGCACGCACGGCCGTCCCGCTGGGCCTGCTGATCCTCGCCGCGGCACTGCCGGTTGCCCGACCGATTGTGCTCGTCGTGCTCGTCGTCGGAGCCGCCATCGCGATCCGGCGGCAGGCACCGGCCCGATGGGCCTGGGCGGCGCCCATCCCGGTCGCCATCAACCTCTGTTTCGGGCTGCTCCCGGCGCCAGTCGCCGACCCGCTTGGCCGCGACTGCACCGACCTCGACTCACCTCCGGCGGTCTGGCGTGCGGCCGAGGCCGCGCTTGCCTTGGGCGGCCTCGCGCTGCTCGCCTACCTGCTGCGAGCTCGCCGAGCGGACATCGGGTTGCGCTGGCCGGGGCGCCCCGTCATCGGCGGGGCTGTGATCGGAGCGGTGATCCTGGGGCCCGTCGGCCTGCTGCTTGGTGCGCTGCTCGCGCGCCCGTTCTTCGGCACCTTCGAGCTCGATCTCAGCCGTCCGTCGTTCCTCGTGCCGGCGCTCATCTTCGCGGTCGCCAACGGGGCGATGGAGGAGTTGTCGTACCGCGGCGCGCTGCTCGGCTGGACGTCGCGGCTGACCGGCCCCCGGGTTGCCGTCGTCGGTCAGGCGATCGTTTTCGGGCTGGCGCACGGCGGTGCCGATGTCGGCGGCTCGCCGATCTTCCTGATGGTCGCGCTCGGGGCCGGTGGTCTCCTCGCCGGCGTGATCGCCCTTCGGACCCGTTCGCTGCTCCTGCCGATCGCCTGGCACGTGGCCTTGGACTTGCCGCTCTACGTCTACCTGGCCTGCCGGGCGCCCTGACGCGCAGCTCGACGCCACGGCAGTCGCGAGGGTCTTGACCTGCCGAGGCGTCCAGATAGACGGGCGAATTGACACCTCCGGCCGCGTTGTAGTGGCTGGCCGACGCATTGGGCGAATCCTCTGTGACGCTTCCGCTGCCGCCCGAGTGGCAGACGGCGTTCTGGGGCGGGCCCATGCCCGATTGGACCGCGATCGTCCGGCAGCAGCGCGACGAGCATTGACGCAGGAGCGATCGCAGCCGGTCCTCGCGATCGACCTTGGCGCGGCTCTGCACATCGTTTCGGCTGCGCGGCCCGCACCGTCTTGACATCCGCGGAATGATCCCCCAACATGTAGGAACCACACATAGGAACACTGGAGCGTGGACGCAAATGAAGGCGGTGGGGGTTCGTGATCTGAAGGACAACCCGAGTCGCGCACTTCGGGCTGCGCGGGAACAGCCTGTCCTGGTCACGAATCGCGACGAACCGGAGGCGCTCCTCATCTCGGTCCGTGATCTCGGGTCCGATGCGGCGGATGTCCGCCTCGCGCTCGCGCGCGTGCTCTATGAGGATGGTGCGCTGTCGCTGGGCCGGGCGACGCGCCTCGCTGCCGTCCCGACGGAGACGTTCATCGAGTACCTCGGGAGTCGGGGGATCTCGATCTTTCGGCAGACGGCTGTCGAGTTCGAGGCCGATTTGGAGACGGTTCGCGGATGGCTCGGACGGGACTCGTCCTCGACAGCGCGGGGCTGATCGTCCTCGCCCGGCTGCAACTCCTGGCCGGGGTCTCGCAGGTCTTCGGGCCGCTCGCCGTGCCCACGGCCGTGCTGACCGAAACCGCGGTCGGCGATCGCGCCGGTGCGCTCGAGATCAGGCAAGCCGTCGACGGCGGATTGCTGACCGAGATGGCCTGCAATCCGGATCCAGCAACGGGCCTGGGTTTGAGCGAATCCGCTGCCATCGGGCTCGCTCGGCAGATCGATGCTCCCGTGCTGCTCGACGATCGGCAGGCCAGGACCGTGGCCACGATCGGCGGAGTCCAGGTCATCGGCACACTCGCGGTCCTCGTGGGCCTCAAGGAAGCCGGCAATATCGCTCAAGTTGCCCCGATTCTGGTCCAGCTGCGGGCGCTTGCCTTTCGGATGAGCGACGGCCTGATGGCCACGGTTCTGCGCGGCGCAGGCGAGGCTCCGGATTCCTGAGAGGCTCTCTAGGCGCAGCTTGCCGGTTCCTCACACCTGCCAGACTACTGCCGATAATGTAAGTTATGTCTGTACGGCTGGTGGCTGGAACGCTGGTGCCCACGACCTCACGGGATTTGTTGTCTGGTGCGCCTTACCTTGGGCCGAGATGAGCGGCGAAGCATCCGCGTCAGGTGATTGGCCAGCACCAACATCTCTAGGGCCATATCGGGATCGTCGCGGAGGTCGTGCTCGTGCGCGCGCGGGTTGCGGATTCCCGTCATCGCACCCGCATAGATGAACTTGTAGCCCATCTGCTCGTCCCTTTCGGACTGGCTTCGAAGCCGATTCAGTCGCAGGACGGGGTGGGCGTCCGCAAAGGTATTCATCATGAGTGCCTGGCCGTCTCGGAGCGCGTCACCGGATCGGCCCTTGACTGCATTGTTCAGGAACTTGAACGCCTCTTCCACGGACCGCGCGTAATGGCCATCTCGAAAGAGAGGCCGTACAGCCGCGCTTAGGTTCGTTTCGGTGATCATCTGATCGAACAAGGCCATTGGATCAGGGTCTACTCCGGCGGCCGGGGGGCGCGTCAGCGGGGCAGGCGGCGGGGAGGGCGGTCGAAATCCCGCGCCGAGAATCTCGGCGTCTAGCGCCTTGGCGCGAGTTAGGAGCTCGTGGACGGATCGGAGATCGCGTCGATCACTCCCGGCCATATAGGTGGCGCGCCATGCTCGCAAAGATCGCGTCGATCTGATCCGCCGTGGCGGCCGGGTCGATGTGGACCTGGATGTCGATATGCAGCGACGGCCCGCGAGTCGCCGCCCCGGTCTGAGCTACTCCATCTGGAATCGCGGTGACCGTAGGAGTTGTGGCCGTACCGGTCCTCGCGGTACCGGTGCGCGCGCGACCACGAGCCGGAGCGGTGCCACCCGTGGTCCTGCGGGTCGCGGCTCGAGGACCGGCGCCACCGGGCTGCTCCTCAACGGCGTTTGGATTCCCCGACGCTAACATCAGGTAGAACCGGGCCAACCGCTCCCCTTGAGGCTCGCCGGTGTTCAGGTCCCGCATGAACCACCGCTTCGCGGTCTCGCGATCGGGATTGGGAGGCGGGGCTACATCGCGCAGCGCTTGAGGGTAGATCTCCTCGATCATCTGGCCCACAACGTCGGCGTACTGAGCGTCTTCACGCCAGGCCATGGCCCTGTCGGTGGTGCGACCCGCTGGGTCGATTAGCCCAAGATCGCGCAGTGACGGCACGACATTGGCGGCTGCCCGGTCCGTGATCCCAAGCACGCTCGCGAGGTACGCGGCGTCTACTTCTCCCCTTGGTGGGTTAGCGTTGAAGCGCCGCCTCAGGTCCCGCCAATTGCTGGTTGGCATGTATGGGTAGGACCGCCTGCGCGCCGGTGCTCGACCTTCTTCCACCGTCATTGATGCATTCTCCTTCCCGCTCGGGCACCTATTCTGGCCGAAATTGAGTCCGAGATTGGTCGGCATTTGCCACGCCAAACCGGTGTCTTCGAACTGTGCTTTGGGGCCCTCACCGTCGTCGGCGACGTCGCGCCCATCGAATTGCCACGATATCGATCTCGATTGGACTTTCGACCAGCACAGCGATGGCACGACGAGTGTCGACGCTGAATGGACCCGAATCCAACGCCGGCCCAACGAGCAACTGAGCCGAGTCGTCGACAATAAGTGGGGGCTTCCGGAGAGCAAGCTCGCCCGATATCTCCAACGCGGCTCCAGCCGTCGCCTCGATTACGTGTCTCTCTGCCTCGCTTTTCGCAACCCGCGCCCGCGACACGTCGGATATAGCTCGCGTCTCAGCCTCCAGCTTCGCGAATTCGGCCCGAGACCGAACATCGGAGGCGGCGGTCTGCGAGGCAATGAGCCTCCGGCGTGCCCGACCGTCCAGGACTTCATTCAGAGCCTTTGCTAGCTGCTGGATGGCGATGGCGACGACCGCGATGGTTGCGGGCGAGTCCCTTACCGCCTCGAATACCCACTCAAGATCGACAGGCGAACCTGCCCTGATTCGACGCAGCGAGGGCACCGGGGGTCCAGGCAGGCGTGCGTTTTGCATGTCGGCAGAGCGGTACAGCTCGAACAGGGTTTCGAGGAACCTCAAGAACTCGTCGAATGGGACTGCCGCAGGCTCGAAGCCGTTGAACTGGATGACGAGGTCGCGACCGGAGTGCGAGCGCGTCCCTCGGGTCCGCTGGCTGCGAAACATCTCCGAGAGCGCATCGGCCTCGTCTCTGGAGAACCGCCATCTCGCGTATAGTTTGTGACTCGCCGTTAAGGGATGTCGACGATCGGCGAGATCGCGAAGCCATCGTCGCAGGATTACGGCGTCAACTCGCAGCCGACGTGCGAGCTCCGGAGCCGTGATGTCTCCCGTCATTGCCGCTCCTTCGGACGCTGATTTAGGTCGTGCAGTGTCGAATGGACGAGACGCCGCGAATGAGTTCCGTAACCGGCGTCACGGGCAACTCAATTCGAGTCGTAGCCTGAACCCATCTCGGCCGCTCGGACGAAGCGAGGAGATGAAGTCTCAGTTCGGCTCAGGAAGAAATCCCGTGTCGGCGCGTCCGTGAAGTAGACGTAGCAGCCGCGGAGGCCGCGGGTCAGCAGCACGCGGTAGGTGCTCTTGACGAAGCGGGTGAACTCGGCCTCGGTGACGCCGCGGCGGACGACGCGGTCGTGCGACTGGTCGCGCTGGCCGACCCATCCCCCATCCATCGGGCGGTAGACGAGATCGGGGCCGAAGATCACGCCGACGTAGTCGAACTCGAAGCCCTGCGCCGTGTAGACGCAGCCGACCTGGTCGATCCCCTCCTTAGCGCTCGCCCAGAAATCGGACTTCGGGATGCCGGGACCGAGCCGGCCGACGCCGTCGCGGGCGTTCCAGGGCATCGACCAGTCCCCTACCCTCACGTCCGGCTCGAGCTGGCCGGCGGTGTCCGGGTCCGACCAGGGCCAGCAGAAGCCCGCGACGAGCCTGGCGGTGGCCCCCTCCCCTGCCCTGGCCCGGATCATCTGTTCGAGCTCGCGGACGTTGCCGACGATCTGGAAGTCGAACTCGTCGTCCATCGACCACAGGACCTGCGGCGTCCGGGCGAGCTCGAGGGTGTTGTCGACCCACTGGATGAACGAGTC
>JANNQZ010000130.1:0-2458 GCA_031401015.1 Chloroflexota bacterium
GACCTCGTCGCCGCCACACGCCTCGCGTCGCTCGTGCCCGCCGACCTTGGCAGTGGCGACGAGAAGCTGGTGGTCCTGGTCTCGGACGAGAACGGCTTCATCGTGCGCGCGCGGCCGGCCAGCTGGACTGCCGTCTTCGGCTACTACACGGCCAGCCTCCGGACGCCGGAGTTGATCCCGGGACAGGTTCGCCTGCTCAAGAGCCTGCTGTTTGGGCACGAGCGACGCGAGGCGTGTGGCGGCGTCGAGGTCCACCGTGTCGAGATTCGCACCGACGGACAGGCCGACCGAGGACGCCCGGAGATCCTGGACGACCGGCAGGCCCGCGGCAAGCTCCGTAGCGTCCTCCGGCAGGCGGGCGAACAGCTCGCCATCCGACCCGGCCAGGTACCGACGAGCGCCGACCTTCCAGACCATCACGGCCTCGCGCTCCTCGATGGCCACCGCCAGCGTATGCGGGAGATGCACGTTGACGCGGGCGGACGACACGGTCGGCAGGTCGCGCAGGGCAGCTTCGAGCGGTGCCGTCTTGAGGACGAACAGGTTCTCCCCCGTGACCGTACCGATCACCGCATCGACGTCCGCCTGGTCCGTCAGCGTGACACCCGTCACCTCGGTCTGTGAGAGGTCGAACGCCGACGAGGAACTGACGCCGTAGATCGCGGCTGCCGACACGAGCATCGCCAGCGCCGCCCCGGCACGGACGCGCGACAACCCCGCTGAGGAACGCCGGACCGAGCCCGTCCGACGCGATGAGACGGGCGTTCGACGGGCGGTCGGGCGCGTGTTCACCGGGGCAGGTCCCCCGGCTGCAGACGGGTGAAGGTTCGGGCGGCGTGCCGTTCCTGCGCCAGTTCGACGATCCGGACGCAGACGCCGCCGAACGTGTACCCGCCCTCGGCGGGCAAGGTCGGGAAGAGGCTGATCGGCGTGAAGCCTGGGATCGTGTTGATCTCGGACAGGTAGACCGAGTCGCCGGCGACAAGGAAGTCCATCCGCGCGAACCCTTCCGCGCCGATCCCGCGATAGGCGTCGCGCGCGATCTTGTGCATGGTCGCGCGGGTCTCCGGCGTCACCTCGGCGTGGGCGCTGGTCTCGGACAGGCCGGCGGTGTACTTCGCCGCGTAGTCATAGAACTCATGGCCGGACACGATCTCCCCAGGACCGAACAGTTCCAGCCGGGCTGGGTCGTTGCCGATGACCGAGATCTCCAGGTCGCGAGCGCCGGCCAGGTACAGCTCGACCAGGGCGACCGTGTCGTAGCGGAAGGCCAGATCCAGGGCCGGCGTCAGCTCCCCCACATCGTGGACGAGGGTCATCCCGACCGAACTGCCCAGGCGCGACGGCTTGACCATCAGGCGCGGGTCGGCCGCTCCGGCCGCGAAGGCGGTCAACTCAGATCGGACGCCCGGCGCGTCCGCGGCCCAGCGCTTGGCACGGATCTCGCGCCACTCGATGATCGGCAACCCAAGGCCTCGGCACATCCGCTTGAAGATGGCCTTGTCCATGCCCAGCGCGGACGCAGCCACGCCGGAACCCGTGTAGGCCAGCCCCGCCGACTCGAGAAGCGCCTGCACCGTCCCGTCCTCGCCCCACGGACCGTGCAGCGCGATCGCCACGACGGGCGCCGGCCGCACGCCGGCCAGGTGATCGATGGCGGCACCGGCCGTCAGCGGACCGATCGCCCCCAGGCTCGCGGGGTCGTCGTAGGCCGCGGCCGCGCGCTCGCCGCGCCGATGATCCGCCGGCAGCCACCACCATCGGCCTGCGAGATCGATCAGGACCTGGCTCACGCTGAAGCCCTCTTCGATCAGCGCTTCGGCGATGGCCGTGCCCGACACGATCGACACGTCGTGCTCGGCCGACGGACCGCCCAGCAGCACGACGACGGGCGGCCTGGCGCCGACGCCGACTCGCGCGACATCGGTCATCGGGCGACCTTCCAGCCGGTCCAGTCGCCGAGGAACAGGACTTCATACTCGAGGTCCACGCCGTGGCGGGCGAGGATCTCGGCATGGACCCGCTCGGCCAGCCGGCGAACGTCCGTGGCACTCCCCTTCTGGTCGTTGACGATGAAGTTGGCGTGCTTCTCGCTGACGACGGAGCCACCGATCCGGGTGCCCTTGAGGCCGGCCTCGTCGATGAGCCGACCGGCAGAGTCACCCTTGGGGTTGCGGAACACGCTGCCGGCCGACGGCAGGCCCAGCGGCTGGTGCGCCTGGCGCCAGCGTCGGATGTCGTCGAGGCGCAGCTTGATCGTGTCCGGGTCTGCCGGAGCCAGCAGGAACGTCGCATCCAGGACGAGGTCCGGATGCTCGCCCGGCGGCGTGTGCTTGAGTCGCGTGTCCCGGTAGGCGAGCGCGAGGTCCGCGGCGGGCAGGACCGCCTCCGTACCGTCACCGGCGAGGACCCGCGCCGATTCAAGGACGCCCGCGATGCCTCGTTCCTGACCCGCAGC
>JANNQZ010000131.1:0-1880 GCA_031401015.1 Chloroflexota bacterium
CCGCGAATACGGGCACTAATTCGTCGCTAGAACACTTGGTTTTCCCGAGAAACACTGGACCTGACGTTCTCGGGAGACCTTCCCAAGCTGAGGGTCGCGAGTTCGAATCTCGTCCGCCGCTCTTAGGTCGCCTGCGGTGGCACGCGGGCCAAGGCCGGATGTTGCACTCGCATCGGACGACCCGCCCTGCCTACGAGGCGTTCAGCTGCGCGACCCCGAACGCGACGGTGAAGGCGCGGCACCAGATGACGATCGAGGCGCCGCCCGCCACGTCCAGGCCTGCGGGAACGTCGTACTGCTGAGTGCCGATGTTTCCCTTGAGCCGGCCAAGACTCACGCCGCGGTCGACGCTGCCCTCGGCGTTCGACGAGCCCGGGACGACGTAGACGAAGAGGTCGGGCCCGTTGTCGGTCTCGAAGTCGGTCAGCGTGAGCCGGCGCCCGCCCTCGGCTAGATCGATGACCGCGGCGGTTCCCGAGGTCGGGTGCGCCAGGCCCGCAAACGATCCGGAGGCGCGCTCGATGTTGACTGCCGGGTCGGGCTTCGGTGCACCCGACGCCGGTGAATCGGCGGTCGCGACGTCGCTGTCCTTGACACCGGTCACAACAGTCTCGTCGACCCGTTCGTCGCGGATCGTCGTCCAGTAGAAAGCCAAAGCGCCGACCACCGCACACGCGGCGAGCGTGCCAACGACCAGGGGCCGCAGTCCCGGCGACCGTCGGACGAGTAGGAGCGCGACGCCGCCGACCGCGGCGAACCAGAGCGCCTGGAACACGAGCGACAGCTTGAAGTCGTCGATGAACCGGCCGAATGCGACGAAGCCGATGCCAAGTGCCGCGAGCAGCGCGCCGCCCGCGAGCAGTGCGCCGGCAGGAGAGGGACGACTCCGGCCGCTGGATTCACGAGGTTGGTGGGTGGGGGTGTCGATGTCCGGTCTCCGCTCGCTGACGATGGCGGGTAAGACGGTACGCCCGAGGGTGTTACGAAACTCTGACGGCGGTGCGCACTCAACCGCGGGCACATCCTCCCGCCTACCCCCACGGCTTCGTCGCGTGCAGCACCGCGGCCTCAAGCCCGGCGGTCCGCAGCTCGGAGATCGCCTGATAGCCGGGGTTGCCGACCATCTCCAGGAACGCTGTGCGGCTCGGGTACCGGACGACGAGCATCGAATCCCAGCGGTGCTCACCGGGGCCGACCAGCAACGTCGAGCATTCGCCCGCGTAGAGCACCGTCCCGCCGACGGCCTCCAGGAAGGGCTGGACCTTCCCGGCGTAGCGGCCGTATGACTCGCGCCCGGCGTCACCCGCGTAGCGCAGAAGGTTGAGCATCACCACCGGGCCGCCGTCGTCGTCTTCCACGAATCGGCGGATGTCCTCGCCGGTGGGGTTCACCGTCATCGCTGTTGGCTCCCTTGCTCGATGGATTCGCCTGCGCGGCTCATCATCGCGGCCGAGGAGCGCTGAACGCCGCCCGCTCAGCTTCGACCGCGGCTTGGACAGGGCATCGCGCGAGGTGATCGTTCACCAGGCCGCAGGCCTGCATCGCGGCGTGGGCCGTGGTCGGGCCGACGAAGCGAAAGCCGCGTGCCTTGAGAGCCTTCGCGAGCGCGGCCGAATCCGGCGTCTGCGAGTCGACATCGGCGAAGGAGCGCGGCGCGCGCATACGGATCAAGTGAGCTGCCGCGCAAGGCGTGAGCGCTAAACCAGGCCCGTGACCTGAAGCAGCGCGCCGACGAGCCCGCAGCCGAGCACCACGTAGAGCACGGTCAGCTTGCCGTGCCAGCGACTCAGCGCGAGGAACGCGCCAACGGCCAGCAGGGCCGTCGGTAAGTCGACGACGCTCGCGTCGATGATGTCGATCGCGACCGCCGCGATCAAGCC
>JANNQZ010000132.1:0-2624 GCA_031401015.1 Chloroflexota bacterium
CGAACAGGACCCGGTCCTCGGGCGTCGGCGCGTCTTCGAGCATCATCCCGTACCGAAAGCCGGAGCAGCCACCGGAATAGACGTAGACGCGCAGCCCGATCTCCGGGTTCGTCTCCTCTTTGGTCAGCTCCTGGAGCTTGACGACCGCGGCATCGGTGAGGGACACGACCGTCGGCTGCTGGTCGATCATCTGGCTGGAACCTCCCGGGAACATTGGGTGTGCGTGGCTGAGCCGGTTCGCCCGGTTGCACGCATCGTACGGGTGTCGGCTGGTTTCGACAAGCATCCGTGTCGAAACTCCCGGGTGGCGCTCCGGGTCGATAGTCCTGGGGCCGCGTAGCCGGGCGCCCGAAAGCCGACTGGGCGGGAACTACCCGTCGATCCGCTCGATGACCGTGGCGATTCCCTGACCGACTCCGATGCACATCGTGGCCAGACCGTAGCGGCCGCCCGCTCGGCGCAGTTCGTGGGCCAGCATCGTGATCAGCCGACCCCCGCTCATCCCGAGCGGATGACCGAGCGCGATGGCGCCGCCGTTGACGTTGACCTTGGCGGGATCCAGGCCCAGTTCCTCGATGCACGCGATTGATTGGGACGCGAACGCCTCATTGAGCTCGACAAGATCGAGATCTGCGACCGTGATCCCGGCCCGTGCGAGGACCTTGCGGGTGGCCGGCACCGGACCGATCCCCATGACCGCGGGGTCCACGCCCGAGACGGCCGTGGCCACGACCCTGGCCATCGGCCTCAGGCCAAGTTCGCGCGCCCGTCCGGCCTCGACCAGGAGGACCGCCGAGGCGCCATCGTTGATCCCGGAGGAATTCCCCGCGGTCACCGTCCCGCCTTCGCGGAATGCCGGCCGCAGCCGCCCCAGCGCCTCGACCGAAGTATCGACCCGGGGGTGCTCGTCGCGCGCCACCACGACCGGATCGCCCTTCCGCTGCGGTACCGAGATTGGCACGATCTGGTCATCGAACCGGCCGCCCTCGATCGCCGCGATCGCCTTCTCCTGCGAGGCGAGCGCAAACGCGTCCTGCGCTTCCCGGCCAATGCCCCAGCGCTCAGCGACATTCTCAGCGGTCTCGCCCATCGAATACGGGTAGTGCGCGGCAGCGAGCTTCGGGTTGACGAAGCGCCAGCCCAGGGTCGTGTCCTGCATTTCTCGCGGACCGCGGTCCCATGCGGCGTCGGCCTTCGCCATGACATAGGGCGCCCTGGTCATCGACTCTACGCCACCACCGATGAACGCGTCTCCGTCCCCGGCCGCGATCGCGTGCGCCGCCGAGTGGATCGCCTGCAGCCCACTGCCGCACAACCGGTTGACGGTGAGCCCGCCGACTTCGACCGGGAGCCCGGCGAGCAACACCGCCATGCGAGCCACATCCCGGTTGTCCTCTCCGGCCTGGTTCGCACAACCGAGGATGACGTCCTCGATCACGGCTGGATCGATCCCGGATCGATCCACCAGGGCCCGGATCACCGCAGCCGCGAGATCGTCGGGACGGACGCTCGCCAAGGCGCCGCCGTACCGGCCGATCGGCGTCCGCACGGCTTCAACGATCCAGGCATCGCGGAGCGGGCGATGAAGGTCGCGGGTCATCATCCCGATTGTAGGGCCGGTCGGCGGTCGCGCCGTGCCGCTCGCCGCGCCGCGCCCCGCCTCTCAGAGACCGGGAGTGACCCCGGCGAAGACGATGAGCCGGCCGTCGACCAGCTCGAACAGGCGTCGATCGATCGGCTCGTCGGCGCCGCCCGACTGCTCCAGGACGAAGTCGGCAAAGAGAGCCGCAAACTCGGGGTCGTTCGGGGCCAGTGAGCCGGCGGTGAGCAGGTGGCGTTCCGGGATCCCGACCAGGATGCGGCCGTACGGTCCGAGATCCGCGGCGAACCGCGCCACGGTCTCGGGCAGGAGTAGCCTCGCGGCGTCCCACCCATCGCCCGTCTCTGAGCTGAGCAATCGCCGGTTGCCGGATGTCTCGCTCGTCCAGGCGGCTCCCGCCGACCATCTCGCCAGGTTGGCGAGCGCCGCATCCTGCATCGCCGCTGGATCCACCGCCCAGGACAGGAGGTGATCGCCATTGACCACGATGTCGAAGCCGTCGGCCTTGATCGTATAGACGACCGGCAGTCCGCCGGGGCCCTCGTCGATGATGGGCTGCGCGTGGCTCTGCGCCGAATGCGCCATCAGCGTCGCCAGGTTGATGGAATCGAGGGCGAGACCCTTGGTGCCAACCGGTCGGAAGGCCGGGTAGATGACCCGCTGCGCGTGGGCCCAGTTGTGCTCCGGAGCGTCGGCTGCGCGGGCGGACGATCGAGCTGGCGCCGTATGCCTGCCGACGGGTGCGGATGCATCAACCGGAGTCAGATAGTCGGGCGGCGCGTCACCAACGTCACGCTCGACGTCGCGCCCCACGTCATGTCCGCCCGGGTCCCTGTCCATGCGGGCCGTCCCTCCTCGGTCGTACGCCAGCGGCCGACGGCCGCAGTGGACCTTGGCGGAGACCTCCGCGCCGTAGCGCGGATCGGGCAGGTCGCCGCGGTCGATGGCCACGCGGACGAGCACGGTATTGCCCTCTTCGCCCCGCACCTCCGCCGCCGCGTGGACCTCGCGCACGCGGCCGACC
>JANNQZ010000133.1:0-10831 GCA_031401015.1 Chloroflexota bacterium
CGGACGCCGGGGGCGATGGCGCGGACGATGACCCATGCAGGCCACGTCCAGCAGGGGCCGCCTGGCATGCAGAACTCGTGCGGCGTCGCCGGGCGGATCACGGTCAGCTCACCGGCGGCAGCGCGGCCTGCGTCCGAGGCCATGACCTCGTCCACGACGGCGGCGTGGAATGGGTCGAGCTCGACCCGGTCCGACTGTTGGGTGGTGGTACTGTTACTCGGTCGGAGCGGCACTGCGAATGCCTCCCGTCGACATGGCCGGGTCGGGACTCTGAACGTCCGATCCGGCCTCCTTGCGTGCGGCGTCGACGAGGGCTATCACGAGCCGGCGTTGCGGATCCGAAAGTCGATCCAGGCGGACGATTACGGGTACAGCACCCCAGCGGGTGCGGGCGCCGATCGTGCCGGCGCGGACCTTTACGGGGTCTTTCGGGGCGGATATCAAAGAACACGGTCCTCCGCCCGTCCCTGTCGGCGCTCATCGCGCGGAATGGGGCGGCCGTTCGGCCGTGTTCCGTACCTTGCCCGGGTCGGCCGGGCTCTCTGTGGCTGCTAGGACGATACCACGTCTCGTGTGACGAGTGCAAGGGTCCGGCAGGTCGGATGAGGGCATAGCCTCCGGACCGGGAGCATGAGATCAATCCGTGTCCAGATCATGACTCGACGCCCGGCATCGTCAACGCGGGCACGGCGCCATCGGCCAGCTCGGGGGGAGAACCGCGTCGTCTCACGGTAGAACCCGGTCGGGTCTCCGAGTCGGCTCGATGGGATGAGTCCTGGCGGAAAGTAGACGGCGACCCCGTCGCTGTCGTCCACCCCGAAGAAGGCGATCTCACCCCTGCAGACGTATCTCTCGTCGACCTGACGGCCGCAGAGGATGATGTCCCCCTTCGGCCCAGCGCGTCGAGCCACCCACTCCGTCTTCATGCCCGCCACTCCGGGACGCGCCAGGCGAACGCTTCCGGGCCGGGGATGCGCATCGTCCTGTCAACCTGCACGCTTGCCCAGAGCGCCCGTAAGACGGTGTTCAGCGTCTCGGGCGGCCATGTCCAGTCAACCGCCGCGGGGATGGCCACCGCCGTCGTCTCAGCGTCCAGGGCGGCAAGGTCGCGCTTCGCTCGGGCCTTCTCCGCGTCGTATCGCTCCCGGTCGAACGTGCCTTCGGCGTACAGCTCGGCGTACCGGGCGAGCCTCGCCCGGAGGGCGTCACGGCGCCCGTCAACCGTCCCTGCCGCCTCGTACTCCTTGTGAGGGACGCGAAGGTGCGCGGCCTCAGCCTGTAACGCTGGCAGGATGGCGCGTTCTGGCACCCACATCGGCCCGTGAGTGTCCCGCCCCGTCCGGTTGCCCATCGTGCAGCGGTAGCCCTTGCGGGCCGGCTCAGGGGTCAGGACGTGGCCACAGTGGCACGTCAGCAGTTGCGCGAGGGCCGAGTGCGTCGGGGTCCGGCGGCCAGTGGGTCCGGCCGCGGGTACCAGCTCGGCCGCGTTGCGTTCGATGATCCTCCGCAGCGGGGTCGGGTGCCATATCGGGCGATCGCCATTCGTTCGCGGCTTGCCGGGTACCGGGATCTTGCGCTCATTCAGCAGCTTGCACGCTCCGAGGATGCTCCCAGCCTCGCGCACGGCCTCCAGGATTGGGCCTAGGGGATGCTCAGGGTCCGGTACGGTGACGATGGCACCGTCAACGCGGGCGAGCTTCTGCCCGTACCCAGCGCGCCCGATATGGTCGCCGCGGGCTTGTCGAACGGCCAGCGCGCCGGCCGCGCGAGCCTTGGCGGTGCGCAGCTCCAGCCCGGCGAATACGGCGGTGATCTCCGCGAACGCTTGCGCCATCGGGCTACCGTCGCCACCCAGGACACCCTCGCGTGCAGTGACAATCCGGGTGTCGTGCTTGCGCGCCGCGTCGGTCAAGCGGACGAACGTCCGAATGGAGCGGTACAGGCGATCGAGGGATGCGGCATACACCGCTGATACCTCGCCGGCTTCGATGGCTGCCAGCATCGAGAGGAACGCGGTTCGCTTGGACTCTTTGGCCTCGTCTGCGCTCCTGTCCCAATCGACCAGGACGCGCAGGTTGCCGTTGTGACCATCGCGGTGTGCGAGCTGGCGGATGGCGGCTTCCTGCGCCTCTCTGGACACGTCACCGGGATTGTCCGCGTCGGCTGACGAGCGTCTGACGTAGGCAATCGGGTACCTTGTGGTCATGCTTCGTACCTCCGCGCCTACGGTAACATATCCGGAACACTTCCGGTGAGGGTGCCACTGTCCTGGCTCCGTGAGTACGTGGATGTGCAGCTCACACCGGAGCAGCTGGCCGAGCGGCTAACCCTGCTGGGGATGGAGGTCCGCTCGGTCGAGGCCTGGGGTCTGGACTGGGACAACGTCGTGGTGGGCGAGCTGCTCACCGTCGAACGCCACCCCCGCGCGGACCGGTTGTCCCTGACCCGCGTGGACGTCGGGACCGGAGCACCCCTCGAGATCGTTTGTGGCGCCACCAACATCGCGCCTGGCCAACGTGTGCCGGTCGCCCTGCCCGGCGCCGTCCTGCCTGGCAATCGGCGGATCGAGCGGACCGAGAAGATGGGCGTGGTCAGCAACGGGATGCTCTGTTCCGGCGATGAACTGCACCTGACCGGTGATGCGGACGGGATCCTGATCCTGGCCGGTGACGCCCGGATCGGGGTGGCGCTGGCGGATCTGTACGGCGACACCGTGCTCGACGTGGACGTCAAGCCGAACCGCGGTGACGCCCTGTGCATGATCGGCCTGGCCCGCGAGGTCGCGGCGGTCACCGGGGCACCCGTGCGGTTCCCGGAAACCGACCCACCGGAGGCGACGGCCGTGGGGGACCGAATCGCGGACCACCTGCGCGTCGATGTCGAAGAGCCGCGGCTGTGCCCGCGATTTGTCGGCCGGCGAGTCCATGGCGTGAGCGTGGGTCCCTCACCAGATTTGATCCAGATGCGTCTGATCGCCGCGGGTCAACGTCCGGTCAGCAACGTGGTCGACGTCAGCAACTACGTCATGCTGGAACTAGGCAAGCCGATCCACACGTTTGATGCGACGGCTGTGCCCGAGGGCAGCATCGTGGTCCGCCTGGCCCGGGTCGGCGAGACCATCGAGACACTCGACCACGTGACCCGCGAACTGGAGCCCGAGACCCTGCTGATCGCGAGCGCACACGGGCCCCTCGGGATCGCCGGCGTCATGGGCGGTGCCAGTTCGGAAATCCGCGCGGCCACGACGGACGTGATCGTCGAATCCGCGATTTTCGATCCGGTGAGCATCCGCCGCACGGCGTTCCGCTACGCCCTCCGCTCCGAGGCCAGTCTCCGCTTTGAAAAGGGCCAGGAGCACCGCCTGGCTCGCCTGGGGGCCGATCGTACGGCGCGACTCATCGCCGAGTGGGCCGGTGGCCAGGTCATGGCCGGCGTCGTGGATACCAACCCGGGCGAACCCGTACGCGCGCGGGTGGCGTTCCGGCCGGCACGGATCAGCCGACTGCTCGGGGTGGACCTGCCCGCGACCGAGCAACGTGACCTGCTCGGTCGCGTCGGCATCGCCACCGAGGATGCACCGACCGGCACCAGGATCGTCGTCTCATCGGAGCCGATGCCCCTCGTCGTGGACGCGGACGGCGCGCCGACTCTCCTCGCGACCGTCCCGACTTGGCGACGCGACCTCGTGATCGAGGCCGACATCGCCGAGGAGGTCGTCCGGGTCCGGGGCTTCGACGTCATTCCCGGGATCCTCCCGCATACGCCCATGCCGCACTACCGGCCGTCGCCGCTCAGGTTGCGTCACCTCGTGCGTGAGACGCTCGCCGGGGCCGGACTCAGCGAGGTGGTCACTCCCGCGCTCGTCTCCCCGGCGATGGTCGGGTGGTTCGGGCCATCGAGCGACCCGCTGGTGGCCGGTGAGGGCGAACCGGGTGGCCATCCCGTCACGGTCACGAACCCGCTCTCAAGCCAGCATTCGGTGATGCGCCAGAGCCTCCTCGGGAGCCTGCTCGAGGTCGTGTCCACCAACCTGCGCCAGGGCCGCCCCGACGTCGCCATCTTCGAGATTGGCAAGGGCTACGGTGCGACCGAGGACAGCCACGCGACCCACGAATGGTGGCGTCTGGCCATCGTCCTCACCGGTGCCGCGGACAGCCCCGCCTGGAACCGGCCGTCGCGCCCGTGCGACCTCGATGACGCGAAGGCCGTGATCGAATTGCTGGCACGGCGCCTGGGCCTGTCGTTCCCAACGTATGCACCCCTGCGGGATGACCCGCAGTTCCATCCGGGCCGGGCGGCGCGGATCAGCGCCGGTTCCGGCCTGGCAGGGCGCGTCGGAGCGCTTCATCCGGGCCTGGCGGACAAACTGGAGTTGCAGGCTGCCGACGTGATCCTGGCCGAAGTCGCGATCGTAGGCCTGTCTGGCGGACAGCCGAGTATCCCGCGCGTGGTCACCCCATCCCGCCACCCGTCTGTCGAGCGCGATCTGGCGGTCATCGTTGCTGAGGCGACGCCGGCGGCAGACGTCGGGTCATCGATTCGCGGTCATGGCGGACCCCTGCTCCAGTCAGTCGTCCTTTTTGACATCTATCGCGGCAGACCGCTGGCTGAGCACGAGAAGAGCCTGGCGTTCCGGCTTGCTTTCCAGGCGGATCGGACGATGACCGAAGGCGAGGTCGATGCGGCCCTCGCCGCCGTGACCCGCGCCCTCGTCTCCGAGGTCAACGGTCGCCTGCGCACCTGACCGCTCGGGACTCGCCCAAACCGACCACAACCCGTGGTGGCCCCTTGCCGGGGCTTGATGGCCGCTGCTACCCTTGGCCGACTCTGGCCCCGACGCGAACCGGGAGCCTGATCATGGAGGCACTACGTGAACCTCGGGGAGTTCTTCGGCGGGTTTGGCACCGTCGACCTGCTGATCGTGCTCTACTTCATCGGCTTCTTTGTGCTCGGTTTTGCGCAGGGCACCATTCGCCGCCTCCTTGGCATCGGCTCGGTCCTCTTTTCGTTTCTGTTCGCCGCCAACCTGGCCGTTACGCTGGGCCAGTTCCTGGGTGACAACTGGACGCAGTTCCCGCGGTCGTACAGCTACATGCTGGGCTTTGGGCTGATCTTTTCCGCGTCGGTGGTCGCGCTGGCGCTCATCGTCCAGAGCTACTACCGGCCCCAGCAACTGTTCCAGAAGGCCCGCTTTGCCGACGAGATCATCGGTGGCTTCCTGGGCCTGCTTCAGGCGGCCCTGTTCTTCGCGGCGGTTTTGGTGATCCTCGACAGCTTCTTCCGGATCCCGGGGCTCCCTGTCGACGCGCAGGAGTTGCCCTTCCTCCGCGAGTTCTGGGGCGGCCTGGACCACACCCAGTTTGCGGCGCTGTTCCGAAACACGATCATCCCACTGAGTTTCGTGCTCACCGGTTTGTTCATCCCGGACAACATCAAGCAGGCGTACCCGCTGCGCTGAGCCGGCCGCCGGTCTTCGCTCGGGAGGTCCTGGCCGGGCCGACGCTCGATGCGGCGCGTGCGCTGCTCGGTGCGCATCTGGTCCGGGAAGACGTTACGGGTCGCCGCGTTGGCCGAATCGTCGAAGTTGAGGCGTACATCGGCCGGGATGATCTCGCCTCCCATTCCCGATTCGGCGTGACCGCGCGCAGTCGCCCGATGTTTGGGCCGCCCGGCATGACCTACGTGTACCTTGTCTACGGGATGCATGCCTGCCTCAATGTCGTGACCGAACCGGACGGCTCGCCGGCCGCCGTGCTGATCCGCGGGCTGGCGCCGGTCGAAGGACTGGATCAGATGCGCCTGGCTCGGGCGACCCAGGCGACGGCCGCGCGCCGCGTGACGTCCCCTGATCAGGCCGCGAGCGACCTGGAGCGCATCGCCAAAATCGCGGACCTGCGGCTGGCCAGCGGCCCGGAGCTGGTGGGGGCGGCGTTCGGCCTTGACAGGGGCTGGACCGGAATCGACCTGTGCGATCCGGGCTCCTCGCTGCGCCTCGCGCCGCCGACCTTCGACCCCACCCGGGAGGCGCCAAGGATCGTTGCCACGCCCCGCGTCGGCATCGACTATGCCGGGACACCATGGACGACCATGGCGTGGCGCTTCCTCCTTGCCGCCGACCCGTCTGTCTCGGGCCCGGACAGGGCCACCTGACGCCCCAATGGACCAACGATCCGCCGTCCTGCTCGAATTCCCGGTCGTTCGCGCCAGGCTCGCGGCAGCCACCTCGTTCCCACCCTCGCGGGCTCTCGCCGAAGCGCTGGAACCATCAGCGGAAGCCGTGATCGTGGCCCGCGGCCTCGACGAGACGGATCAGATGCGGGCATTCCTCGAGGAGCGACCCGGCGTCGGGATCGGTGGTTCGCATGACATCGGCGTGGCGATCGAACGCGCGATCCGCGGCGGCCGGCTGGAGCCGTCACAGTTCCTCGAGATCGCGGACACCCTCGACGCCGCCGCCCGGCTGGCCACCGCGCTCGAGGACGAGCGGCGGCCGCTGCTGCGCGGGCTCGGCCAGGAGCTCCATTCGCTGCCAGCCCTGCGATCCACCCTGGCTCGCAGCTTCGATCCCGTGGGCGAACTGCTGGACACCGCCTCACCTCGGCTCGGTGGCGTTCGGGCGGCCGTGCGCGTCGCATTCGATCGGTTGCGGCGCCGACTGGATGCCCTGATCGGGGTGGAACTCGGCGACGTGCTTCAGGAACCCATCGTCACGCTTCGCAATGGCCGCTACGTCGTGCCGGTCAAGGCCGAGGCACGATCCCGCGTCAAGGGGATCGTTCACGACACGTCGGGCAGCGGCCAGACCCTGTTCATTGAACCACTGGTGGTCGTGGAGCTGGGCAACGCCTGGCGGGAGGCCAAGGTTGCCGAGGCCGACGAGGTCGCTCGAATCCTCGACGAGTTGTCGGCCTTCGTGGCGGCCATTGGGCCGGCGCTGCGCGAAACGCTGGATGCCCTGGCGCGATTCGACTTCTGGGCGGCCAAGGCGGCGCTCTCGGGCGAGATGGGGGCGATCCGCGCCGAGACCGGCGAGCGTTACGAGATCATGCTCCTGTCAGCCCGACATCCCGGCCTGACCGGCCGGGTCATCCCAATCGACATCCGGCTGGGCGACGGCTTCTCAGCGCTTGTCGTGACCGGACCCAATACCGGCGGCAAGACGGTCACGCTGCGCACGCTCGGTCTGCTCAGCCTGATGCACCAGGCCGGTCTGCACGTCCCGGCCTCGCCCGGCAGCCGGCTCCCGATCTGGCGCGACGTCTTCGCCGACATCGGCGACGAGCAGTCCATTGCGCAGTCGCTGTCCACCTTCTCCGGCCATCTCCGGTCGATCATCCGGATCGTGGCATCGGCGGGCCCCGGAACGCTGGTCCTGCTGGACGAGCTCGGCGCGGGGACCGACCCCACTGAGGGGTCGGCCCTCGCCCAGGCACTGCTCGATCGCTTCAGGTCCGCCGGCGCTCTGGTCGCTGCGACGACCCACTACGCCGAGTTGAAGGCCTACGCCCACACGACCCCGGGCGTGCAGAACGCCGCCGTCGAGTTCGATCTCGAATCGCTGTCACCGACGTACCGCCTCACCATCGGGCTGCCCGGCGGCAGCCAGGCATTCGCGATCGCCGAGCGCCTCGGCCTGGACAGCGCCATCGTGGCGGACGCCCGCTCGCGCCTGACCGAATCCCAGCGCTCGTTCGAGGCGACGCTCGCGTCGATTCGCACGGCCGAGTCGGCCACCGGCGATGCCCTGGACCGAGCCCGGGCCGCGGAACTTCGGGCGACCGAGGCGCTGCGGGTGGCCGAGGAGGAGCGCCGCCACGCTCGTCGCGAGCGCGACGACACGGTCCGGACTGCCCGCGCGGAGGCCGAGCGGATGGTTGACGCGTTGCGGACCGAGGTCACCTCGACCAGGCAGGCCCTCGAGCGCGAGACCCTCACCGCCGCGTCCATCGACGACGCGGTCAGCCGGGTCGAGGCTGACCTGGAACGAGTGCCGTCGGCGGAGCCCCTCGCAGAACCCGAGGCCGAGCCCGCGGCCCCGATCATCTGGCACCTGGGAGATCGCGCCCGGAGTCGGTCGGGTGACTGGGAGGGTCGCATCGCGGCGCTGGAGCGGGGTGGCAAACGGGCCACACTCGAGGCGGGCGGCATGCGCGTAACCGTCGACACTGACGATCTCGTGCCCGCGATCGGGGGCGGCCCGGTCAGCCAGGGCGCCGGCGCAGGATCCAGCGGCAACGGCGGCTCCGGATTCGCATCGAGCACGTCATCGCTCCAGCTCGAACGGGCGCGCAGCGTCGCATCGTCATTGGACCTGCGCGGCGCACGGGTGGACGAGGCGCTCGATGCCCTCGCCCGCTACCTCGACGACGCGAGCCTGGCGAGCCTGAGCAAGGTCGTCATCATCCATGGCATGGGCACGGGCGCCCTGCGCGATGCGGTTCGGACCGCGGCCGGCAGTCATCCGCTGGTGCGCTCGCTCCGGGCCGGGCAGCGTGGCGAAGGCGGCGACGGCGCCACGATCGTCGAGTTGTAGTCGCTACGGGCAGATGGCAACACTCGGGCGGGAGCGCAGGGTCAGGGCGACACTGCTTCCCGGGGAGATCGGGGTTCCCGCCGGCGGGACGGAGTCCGACACCACGAAATCGCCGCCAGGATCGTTGGGTTGGACGTCCCCGATGGCGAGCCCGGCGCCGGTCAGGGCATCGGCGGCTTCCTCCAGGGTCATGCACTGAAGGATCGGGACGAGCCCGTCCGTGGGGGGCGGATCGACACCTGGATCCACAACCGGCGGGGGTGCGCAGGTCGGTCGCGGCGTCGGCGTTGCGAATGGGTCGAATGGCTCAGGCGACGCGAACGGATCGGGCGGGATCGGGGTCGCGAACGGGTCGGCAGGAACCGCGGCGAACGGATCGCAGACGACCTCGATGACGGGGCACAGCTCAAGCGGCGGGAACGGTGCCCCCCAGGTCTTGCCATACGGGGCGAATGAGTTGTTGTAGAAGTACGAGGTTCGGGTCCTGACCGGGCCGTCCTCGGCATTCGGATCGCCGACGACGCGCCCCGTGCCGGGCCCCTTCGCGGCGCGCGCCGACCATTCCGCGTTGGCCAGTTGCCACGTCGGGAAATTGACATCGACCGCCCCGAGATCGAAAAAGCCGGTCGTGATCATCGGACCGGCGCAGCCGTCCTGCCACAGGAGGCCGGATGCCTCATCGATCCCGAGAGCGACCCGGCTCGTCTCCTCCTGGGTCGGCACGGTGCCGGGCAGGAAGATCTCCTCGACCGTGACCCTGGTGAAGGGTCCCGGCTTGAACCCGGTGAACGCGTCCACTTCGGCCGTTTCCAGGTTCTCTGGCGCCACGAAGTCGGCGATCGGAAGCCCCTGGCTGATCTCCGTCAGGATCGCCGACCAGAGTGGGGCGGAGGTGTCGAGCGACAGTTTGCCGTCGTTGGGCGTGTTGTCGCTGTTGCCCATCCACACGCCCACCGCGAGCGCGGGCGCCGTGTCGTCCTCCGGAGGGGCCAGATAGCCATAGGCCGCCACGTCGCGATTGTCCGAGGTCGTGCCGGTCTTGTAGGCGGCGGGCCGTCGCGTGTCGCCCTCGAAGATCGCCCACTTGCCCCAATACGGATTGACCTTGCGGTCCGTGTTGCCGGCCAGGATGTCCGTCACGATGTACGCGCTGCCGGCGTTGATCACGCGGGTGCCCTTCTCGACAAGGCCGCTCAGCGGCCAGACGGTCCGGCCGTCGGCGTCCACAACCGACACGATCATCTTCTGCGGAGCCCGGACACCGCCGTTGGCGATTACCGAGTAGGCCCCGAGCAGCTCGATCGGGTGCAGCTCCAGGGTCCCGATCCCCATCGACGCGACCGGGAGGGCAGTCGCCGGATAGGTCAGCCCAAAGTCGAGGGTGCGCCCAAGGACGCGTTCCAGGCCCGTGATCATGGTGGCCTTGATGGCCGGGACGTTGAGCGAGAACTGGAGCGCGGAGCGGACGCGGACCGGGCCACGCTCCAGCTTGTCCGCCTGGGTCGGCACCCAGGGTGTGGCTTCGTTGCCAAAGTCCGTGGCCACGTCCATCAGCACCGTTGAGGCGGTGATCGCCCGATCATCGATCCCGATCGCGTAATTGATCGGCTTGATCGCGGATCCGGGTTGGCGCCAGCCGTCCGCCAGGACGTCGTATTGCGGCTGGAACGTCTTCGTACCCCGCGAGGTGTAGCTGGCGCTGCCGACATAGGCGAGGATCTCGCCTGTCCGGTAATCCTGGATCGCCGCCGCCGCGTTGTGGATGTCGTGGCCGCGCAGACCCAGGATCCACTTGTGGGCCGCCTCAGGGATCTTGCGCGAGGTCAGGACGGCCACCGGGTCCTTGGCGTTGGTCGCCCGGGCCGCCGCGAAGACCCACTTCTCGGCGACCTGCTGCATCTCCCAGTCCAGCGTGGTGGTCACCCGGTAGCCGCCTGAGTCCACCGCCTGGCAGTCGTCGGGGGTGTCCGGGCAGAGAATGCGCCCCAGCTCCTCGCGGACCTGCCAGACCAGGTGCGGCGCCTTCCACTTGGCCGACACTTGTTGGCGAAGCTCAACCGGCTCGTCCTTGGCCGCCTCGTACTCCGCGGCCGTATGCGCGTCACCACTCAGCGGACTGCGCGTCTTCATCAGCTCAAGGACGAAATTGCGCCGCTGCACGATCTCGGCCTCCGGCGGGACGATGAGCATGAACTTGGCGCACTCGACGTCGTCCGGCAGGTCCTCGAGGCAGATCGATTGGGCATTGCGGACCAGGTCAAACCGGGTGGGGGACTGCGGGATCGCGGCAAGGATGGC
>JANNQZ010000134.1:0-6156 GCA_031401015.1 Chloroflexota bacterium
CAGGAATTCGACCCCGTCGCGCGGCGAGGCGCCCTCGATGGCGGCCAGGATCTGGCCGAGCTCACGGTTGCGGCGCTCGAGATCGGCTGCCAGGCGGTTGTGGCTGTCGGCCAATCGGGCCAGCTCGTCGTCACCGGTCACCCGGATCGGCGTCGAAAGGTCACCGGCGGACACGCGATCCACGGCGGCCGCGATGGCCCGCAACGGCCGGGTCAGGTCGGCCGCGAGCAGGTACGAGATGAAGACCGCGATGAGCACCGCGATTGCAAGACCGAAGAGCAGGACCCGCGCGAGGATGGAGTCCGGCGCCGGACTCCCCAGCGCCCGCTCGACGATCAGGACCAGCAGCCCGAAGGCAATCATCGGGAGGATCGACGCCAGGATGAATGCGAGGGTCAGCCGGGACCTGAACCCGAGTCGGGATGGGGCGGGGTCGTGCCCGGCGCCTCGGTCGTCATTGTCGGCGCCGACAAGCCGGCGCGGGCCCGGGTTCGCCTCGTTGTCAGCCACGGAGGCCTCGACGAGCCGGCGCGAGCCCGGGTTGGCCTCGTTGTCAGCCACGGACCGCCGGGGAGGCGTCGTCGCCCGTCGCGGCGACCAGCCGGTAGCCGACGCCTCGAACGGTCTGGAGGTGGACCGGATGGTTCGGCTCGCGCTCGACCTTCTGACGGAGTCGTCGCATGGTCACCCAGACGTACGACGGGTCGGCATCCTCGGTGTCGGTCCAGCCTCGGGCGAGCAGGGTCTCGGTCGTGACGGTCTGCCCCAGGTTTGCGGCGAGAGCATACAGAAGGCGCGATTCGGTCGGCGTGAGGGCGACCCCGGTTCCGGCGACGGTCGCTGAGCGTCTGTGCAGATCCAGCGTCAGATACGGTCCAAGCACCAGGCTCTGGCGCGGGACCTTGTCGCCCAGGCGGCGCAGCACCCGGTTGATCCGGGCGCGCAACTCCGGGTAGTGATACGGCTTCGTGACGTAGTCCTCGGCGACCTCTTCGAGCAGGTCTGCCTTCGAGTCGCCGGCATCGATCGCCGACAGGACGATGATCGGCAGGTCCGCCCGGGCCTTGATCTCGCGCGCCAGGGAGAGGCCGTCCATGCGCGGCATCATCATGTCGATGATCAGCAGGTCCGGCCAGGATGACTGGAGGCGGCGCAGGGCCTCGACGCCGTCTCGCGCCGTCGTCGTTTCATAGCCGTCGGCCCGCAACTGGTCGGCCAGCAGGATGAGCAGGTTCGGATCGTCGTCGACGATCAGGATGCGCGGGGCCTGCACTCCGTACCCGCCGGGAGGTCCGCCGCTCAGCATCTCGCGAGGATACCAGCGGCGCTGCACTGGGCGGGACGGGGCTGGGGCCGGTGGGTGCCGGGCGGTGCCGGGCGCTGCCGCGCGGTGCCGGGGGTGCGTACGGGCGCATGGGGTGCGTACGGGCGCCGGATTCCAATGTGGTTGGTGAAATCGACAGGCACCGGTCGGTTTCACCAATCGGGCTGGAGATTTCGACCGCTCACGGCCAGAACACGTCGGAGATCCCAAGGGCGTTGAAGGATTGGACAAGTCGGGCCGGTTTTCGGTCGCTTACGCCAACCTGGTTGGAAATCGGGCCAGCCGAGTCGGGCCAGCCGAGTGAAGCCAGCCGAATCAGGCGAGCCGGGAACGGGCCTACCAGGCTGGATCGAGTCATGGACACCCAGCGTCCGACATCCGTGGCCCGGGCTAACCGGAAACGGTGAGGGCCAGAGTCGGCTTCGGAGCCAGGACCACGATCGCGTTGCCGCCCGGATCGCGTCCGGTCGCCAGAGCGTCCAGCGCCCGGCGTGACGAAACGGGGTAGTTCGCCAGCAATCCCGACCCGACCGCCCGAAGAGTCGAACGATTGGTGCGCGTGCCCGCTACGAGGATGATCGCGCGGTCGAGCCCACTGTCGCGCAGCTTGAGCATCACTCGACGGTCAACGGCCTGGATGTCGCGCAATCGGGTCTCAGCTTCAACGCCGATCGCCCCGCCCGGTCCGCGAAGGACGACATCCCAGGCCCGCGGATCGCCCGCGATCGGGATCGGAACTTCCGTTCGCCAAACCCAGCTCGAGGCGACGACCAGCCGGATGCGCTCGATGAGCGCGAGTTGAGCGTCGTCGCGGACGCCGCGACCCGCCGGGTACCCACGGACGGACAGGTCGAGGCCGACGCACGCAAGCATCCGCGCCGCATCGACGATCGAAAGCGACCGATTCGCGCCGGACTCGGTCCAGCTCACCCAGGCGGGCGACCGACCGAGGGCCTTGCCAATTCTCTCCTGGCTCACCGCGGTCCCGACGCGCGCCTCGTGGAACTCCCGGATCAAGTCCTCGAGCAGGAGCTTGCCCTTCCGTAACCCTCGGTCCGCCGGCCGCTCCTTGGTGCTCATGCCTAGATCGTCGCACGCGGCCCTTACCACGCCATTAGTCGCGGGTTATCCGCAAGGTATCCGCGAGTTGGGCTGACGGGGCGAGTGCGAGCCGCCCCGAGCCGCCCCAAGCCGCCCCGAGCCGCCCCGAGCCGCCCCGAGCCGCCGCGAGCCGCCCCGAGCCGCGGCCACCCGATGGTCATGCCGCGACGATTCCAACCGCATTGTTGTAAACGACGGGCGCCGCCATGAATCGGTCGGAAGCTCCAATGCCGCTGGACGTTATGACGCATCTGCGCCGGA
Source organism: Chloroflexota bacterium (assembly GCA_031401015.1). Taxonomy (GTDB): domain Bacteria; phylum Chloroflexota; class Limnocylindria; order Limnocylindrales; family CSP1-4; genus SPCO01. The sequence continues at coordinate 2,687 of JANNQZ010000134.1, forward strand.
GCCGGTTGAGTTCATCAGCACGGTTGGCAGGAATGGCGGGTGCACGTCGCGTAGACCAACCAGGCTGAAATCTGGCGCCCGGGCCGCTCTGGCGCCCGGGCCGTTCAGGCGCCCGGGCCGTTCAGGCGCCCGGGCAGTTCAGGCGCCCCGGCCGCTCAGGCGCCCGGGTGCCACACAAGGCCTCCACCGCCGAGCTGGGCTGCCTCAGGACAGGATCGCCCAGGCTCCCGTCGGAAACCCGGAGTCGAAGGTGGCGATGGCCTCGGCTCCGTGCGCGGACATGCTCGCTGCGATCAGCGCATCGCCGGCGGATCCGACTGCGCCACTTCCCCAGAGGCCGAGCCATCGAAGCACATGGTCCTTGGCGACCTCAGGTGTCACGATGTTTCGTCGCGAGATCAGGTCGACCAGTGCGGAGGCGATGTTATCGCGCTCGTACGCGTAGGCGGTACGGAGCACGTGCGCGGCCTCGAGAATCGATATGACGGATACTGCCCGGACCGCCTGCGTCTCGATGATCCCGATGGCAGCTGATATCCGAGCGGGGTCGTCAGCAGTCAGATACCTGATCACGACCGACGTATTCACGAAAATCACCGGGATCTCCGTTTGCTGGTAGGCGCGGCCGGGGTGCTGTTCGTGGCTTTGGTGACTGCTGACTTGCGCCAGTCCTCGACGACAGCCCGGCTGACGGCGTCATCCAAATCGACGGGTTCCGGCGGGCGACTGGGCGGCGGGCCAAGGGCCCCCGCGAGTGAGCGCATATGAGGCTCGTGCGGTCGGACGAATTCGACGACCAGGCGCCCATCCACGACGCGCTGAACGGCGATATCTCTGGGTCTGACCCCCAGCTTTTCGCGGATCTCGCGTTCGATGGTGATCTGCCCGCGCTCGCCTACGGAGGTTCCCAATGCATACCGCATGACATAAGTATGGATGTCCCGACGCTGACATGCAACCGAAACGAAGGTACTGCCCGCAACCGGTGCCGGGTCGCACCACTTTCTGCGCTCTGGTGTGGATAAGTGAGGTGGAGAACCCCGGTTGTCGGTTGATTCGGGCGAATTGGCCAGTACTGTTGGTGGGTCCCTGGCAATCAGCTGTGGGATAACTGAATACGTCACCCCGCCCTGTGCCCGGGCGGTGGGTCCCGCGTCGAACCGCACTGCAATCATTGCCGTCTTTTTCTGACCTCCTCTCGACTTGGTTCCCTCGACCTGGCGACCGGACGGGGATTCCGATCAGGAATCGCTCGATTCGGGGAGATCAACGCCAATGTTCGGACCGTCCGGTACGCCTTCTGCGGCTCGTCGGCTGCTCGTCACGCTCCAGGTCATGCTCATCGTCGCGACGCTGTTCGCGCCCATTCCGGTCGCGGCCGTGGAGCCGGATCCGGGGAATCCCGCGCCCTCGGCCGAGCCAACCCCGACGCCGACACCGGACCCGAGCCCGACACCGACCCCGGACCCCACGCCTGAGCCCGCGACCGAGCCGTTCATCATCACCTTCGCCGCGGGCGTCACGGCTGCCGATCAGGGCGCCATCCTCGAGTTGGTCGGCGCCGTCGAGACAGACTCGATCCCGCAGCTTCGGATGCGCGCGATCCTCCTGGCCCCCTCGTCCCTGACCGAGTCGCTCGTGGCCCTCCGTGACGATTCGCGGGTCGCCCGGGTCGATGCCGATCGTGTGCGCGTCGCCGAGGAAGCCCCGTCCGACCCTTCCTACAGCGACCAGTGGGCGCTGCCGCAGATCGGCTGGGATGCCGCGCACGGCACCTACGCCGCCTCCGGCAGCTCGGTTGTCGCCATCCTCGACACCGGCGTCGATGCCTCCCACCCCGATCTCGATGGCTCGATCGTCGCGGGGGCGTCGATCCTCGATGGCTCAACCTGGTCAGCGGACCCGAACGGCCACGGCACGGCGATGGCGGGCATCGTCGCCGCCGAAACGGACAACGCCGAGGGCATCGCGGGCGTCGGCTACGCTGGCGTCTCGGTCATGCCGATCACCGTCCTCGGCGCCGACGGCACTGGCCAGGACAGCGACGTCATCGCGGGCGTCGTCTGGGCAGCCGACCACGGCGCCGACGTCATCCTGATGGCCTTCTCGAGCGGTTCCTACTCCGCCTCCCTCCAGGCCGCCGTCGACTATGCGTGGTCGAGTGGCGCTGTTCTGGTTGCCGCCGTTGGGAACGACGGTTCGTCCGTCGGCGCCTTCCCGGCCGGCGATCGCGGCGTCATCGGCGTCTCCAACACGACCTCCTCCGACACGCTGGCAATCTCATCCAACTACGGTGCGTCCGTCTTCCTGGGCGCCCCCGGCGTCGGCATCTACACGACCGATGTGGGCGGCGGGTACCGCTATGTGTCCGGCACGTCCGCTTCCGCGGCTGTCGTAGCGGGTGCTGCGGCCCAGCTGCTCGCCGTGGATCCGTCGGCGTCCAATGGCGTCGTCGTCGGGCGCCTGGCCCGCACCGCCGACCCGGCCGGCACGGCCGACGAAACCGGCAACGGCCGGGTCAATCTGGCACGAGCACTCGGGGACGTCTCGACCTATCCGGTGCAGCCTGCGGGCTCGGCGCCGGTTGGGAGTGGCGGCCCGTTCGTTGGGCCGTACGTGGCGGCGTTGACCAGACAGTTGAACCCCTTCACCTTTGCGGGAACCGGCGGCGGTTCCGTCACGATCACGATGTCCGCCGGTCAGACGGTGAGCGTGCCAGTGTCGTGTGGGGGGACCGGCGTCGCGGCGCTATCGGGGACCGTCACGAGTAACTGCGCCTCCAACATCACCCTCAACGCGCCGGGCGGCACGAGTCCGACCGCGAGCTTCGCGGCGACCGCAAACGGAACATCGACCTTTGTCGGCTGGAGTTCTCCGACGGGCTTCGCAGCAGGGCACACCTGCACCGGCACCACGAACCCGTGCTCAGGAACCCTCATCGCCAATCCGACACTGACCGTGACCTTCACCGGCCGGGCGGACATTGGCATCACCAAGACGGACAGCCCTGACCCGGTCATCGCCGGCAACAACCTGACCTACACGATCGCGGTTGCCAACAACAGCACGGCGTCGACGGGCACGGCGGCGACGGGCATCATCGTCAGCGACACGATTCCTTCGGGCACGACGTTCGTCTCGGCGAGCGGGACGGGCTGGGTGTGCACGGGGACGACAACCGTGACTTGTACACGTGCCGCTTCTCTCGCCGTCGCCACGGCCGCCCCGCCGATCACGATTGTCGTGACCATCGCCGCGAACACTGCCAATGGCGCCATCCTGTCGAACACCGCGACCGCGACGACGACGACCTTCGACCCGACCACGCCGAACAGTGCGACGACGACCACCACGGTGACCGGCCGGGCGGACATTGGCATCACCAAGACGGACAGCCCTGACCCGGTCATCGCCGGCAACAACCTGACCTACACGATCGCGGTTGCCAACAACAGCACGGCGTCGACGGG
>JANNQZ010000135.1:0-4357 GCA_031401015.1 Chloroflexota bacterium
GCCTCCAGCGCCCGATCCACCTCGGCGGCCGTGTTGTAGTGGACGAGGCCCAGCCGCAGGACGCCCCCAGTCTTTGCCTTGCCCAGTCGCTCGATCAGGCCGGTTGCGTAGAAGTCCCCATCCCAGACGTAGATGCCCGCGTCACCCAGCGCTACCGCGGCCGCTCGGGGCGCGACGCCATCGATCGAAATCGAGACAGTCGGCACGCGCTCGCGACCCCGCTCCGGTTCCACGATCCCGTGGATGGTCACGCCTCGGATCGCCTGCAGCCCAGTGATGAGTCGCCCGACCAGCTCTCGCTCGTATTCGACGATCGCGACCATCCCGGCGACCAGCTCGCGCCGACGCTCGCTTGCATCGGCCGCACCGGGCGCACCGGCCACGTCGCCGCAGTTCCGTCCGACATCGCGCAGGTAGTCCGTAGCGGCCAGCGTGCCGGCGATCGACTCGAACGACGCGGTCCCCGTCTCGAACCGATCGTGCGCCGGGCGGACCTTGAACGCCGGCAGCCGATCAAACGCCTCCGCCTTGCCATACAGCGCACCAAGGTGGGGCCCAAACCACTTGTAGACACTGCAGACCAGGAAGTCTGTATCGAGCTTCTGGACATCGATCGGTCCGTGGGGCGCGTACGCGACCGCGTCGACGTAGGTCAGGGCACCGACTTCGTGGGCGCGGGCGACGATCTCCGCGACCGGGTTGATCGTACCGACCGCATTGCTGGCATAGCCAATGGCGACCAGCTTCGTGTTGGCGTTGAGTTTCGACTCGAGGTCTTCGAGATCGAGTGTCACGTCGTCAGCCCGGATGTCGACCTTGCGGATCGTCACGCCGCGATCGGCAGCCATCGCCTCCCAGGTGCTCACGTTGGCCTCGTGATCGAGCGTCGTCACGACAATCTCATCCCCGGGCCGCAGGGTCGCCCCGATGCTCCGCCCGATGTGGAGTGTGAGCGTCGTCATGTTGTAGCCGAACTTGACCTCTTCGGGGCTGGCGGCTCCCAGGAAGTCCGCCACAGCGGCGCGGCCCTCCTCGACGATCGCGTCGCTTGTCTGGCTCGTCGCGAAGGCGCCCCCGGCGTTGGCGTTCGTGTTGGCGTAATACCCGCTGACGGCGTCGATCACCCGTTGCGGGACCTGGGTGCCGCCGGGGCCATCGAGGAAAGCGACGGGCCGGCCGTCCGGTCCGCGGCGTTGGAGGGCGGGGAATTCGCCCCGAAGGGCCTCGACATCGAACGGGGGCTGGGCGGGCATGGGTCCTCCGGGACGGTGGTGTCGTGTCAGGTCAAGGCGCCGAGCGTACTCGACGACCGCCTACGAGGTGGCCACCCCGTAGGCCGCGATGACTTCACTGAGGCGATGCCGTTCGGTCGGGTGGCCGACGTACGGGATATCGGTATGGCGGAAATCGTCACCCTTGAACAGCAGCGGCTCGTTCAGCTCGCTCGCCAGCGCATACGCGAAACAGTCCCCGAAGTTCAGACCGGCCCGGTGTCCGCTGCCCTTGCCGAAGTCGCGATATGCGTCCCTGGCGATGCGCACCTGGGACGCGGTCACAGGCTCGATGATGATCGCGGCCTCTGCGATGATCTCGTCCAGCCGTCGACTGACCAGTGGATCCCGAGCCCGATCGATGACGATCGATGCCTCAAGGTAGGTCCCGGCCGACATCCGGTTGACCGGCGATGTCTGCAGGGACGACTCGTAAAGTGGACCGTCTGGTTCCAGATTGACGATGGCGACCAGGGCCGATGTATCGACGATCACTTCGGCTGCCTGTCGACGGCGCCTCGTCCGAGCCGGGGTTCATCACTCTCGCCACGCTCGGCTCGGATCGACTCCAGTTTCGTGCGGAGGGCCTGCGTCACGGCGGCCGTCAGGGTTTGGCCGGTCTCGGCCGCCAGTTCGCGGGCCAATCGCTCAGTCTCCGAGTTCTTGATGTAGAGCCTCATTTCGGCAGCCCGTCTTCGTCATAGAGCAGCTCGCCGTGCTCGATATCGAAGTAGCCGTCCGGGAGGCGGGCGCGCATATCGACCGCGATCGCGTGGATGCGGCCCGCCATGCCTGCCCGGTCCTCGACCTGGTCGAGTCGCGCCAACCGCTCACGAATCGCCTCGGTCACGGCGGTGGTCAACGACTCACCGGTCCGGTGCGCCAGCTGCTTGGCCAGTCGATGCGTATCGGGGTTCTTGATGTTGAGGCTCATTCTCGTATTCTACCATATCACGGTGGAATACTACCCGTTCGGAACGGGCGGGAGGCCCGCGGCGATCTCGAGGGGTGCGAAGCCGAGGACATGGAGGATCGTGTCCGGTACACCAACAGGGCTGGAATGGGATCTCTTGATGAGGTGGCCCACGGGGCGAGGCGGCAAATAGGGTGAGGAGGCACCCGGGGGTGACCGCCGCCGGTCAGTGCTCCGTTGTGCCGGTGAAGGTCCAGTTCGCGATGCGCAGTGCCGGGACGACGACCCCGCCGAGAAAGCCCTTCAGGGTCCTGCGCTCGCGGCCAACCGCGACCACCCCAGCGAGCGCGTCCAGGTAGCTCTGCGTGAAGCGCAAGTTCCGGACGGGTCCCACGATCTTGCCGCCCTCGACCAGGAATGTGCCGTCGCGGGTCATCCCGGTGATCAGCGCGAGCTTGGGATGAACCGGGTTGGTGTAGTGGAAGCGGGTCACCAGGAGTCCGCGATCCAGGCCGCCGATCAGCTCGTCCCGGGAGGCCGTTCCGGCTTCCATGACCATGTTGAGTGGGAACGGGCCGTACGTGTTGGGCGCGGGCAGGCCGTGGCCGGTAGAGGCGACCCCGTCGTGGGCCGCCGTCTGGGCGTCATGGACGACAGCGCGGCAGATCCCATGGTCCAGCAGCGTCACCCGCTGCTTCGCAACACCTTCGTAGTCAAATGCCAGCGGCAGCCCGGCGGGATCGCGGGCATCGTCGACGATCGACACGAGGTCGCTCCCGATCCGCCTACCGACCTCGACAAAACTGCGGCCCTCCTGAACGGCCAGCGCGGAAAATCCGAGGTAGCCGAGCATGTCGAGCAGATCCACGACCGCGTACGCTTCGAGGACCACCGGATAGTCGCCGGCATCGATGGCGACCGCATGCGCAGTCGCGCGTGCCTTGCTGGCGGCTTCGCGGCCGAGCGCGGCCGCATCGATCGTGCCGGCATCAACGGCGGCTGCCTCCGCGTAGCCGGTGCCACCGCCCGCGCCCATCGAGACCGTGATCAGTTGCGAGGTCGTCCTTGTCCCAGCAGCCCGGATGCCCCGGCTAGTGGCGACAGCGGTGGATTCCAGGCCGGTCGCGAAGGAACCATATGACGTGACACCCGCGGCGTCCGCGGCGGCGATGACCGCACGGACACCTTCGGCCCGAAATTCCGGGCTCGCGCCAGCGGTCGCGGCGCTGTAGGACGCGGACACTGGCGTGACCGTGGTCGGTTCCGGGAGGCCCGCCCAGTCGTCGCGCTCGTTGACGACACGGGCAATCGCCGCGGCGCGTTCGGCCAGCCGGTGCAGGCCCTCGGAGTCCGTCCGGCCGGACGATGCAACGCCGACGCGCTTGCCGAACGCCACTCGAAGGTTGACCACGTGGTTCGTCTCGGCGACGTTCTGGTGGATCTCGCTGTTGGCAAAGCGGGTCAGGGCCGAATCCTCGGTCATCACCAGCGCTTCCGCTTCCGTCGCCCCAGCGCGGATCGCGGCGGCCATGGCGGCCTCCGCGAGGATCAGCGCATCTCCTGCTCGGTCGTCGATCAACGGGTCGTTGCCCCGGCGGTCTTCGCGGCCGCGGCTGTCGCTGCGGTCACCATTTGCCAACACCGACCCGGACGTTGCGGAAGCGGGCACCAGACACCGCGTGACCGACGTGGCCGGTCTGACCGGGCTCGCCCTTCCCGCAGTTGGGCGTGCCCAACATCGCGTAACTCCGTTCGTCGCCAACCGCGTCGCAGGAGCGCCAGAACTCGTGGGTGATCCCGGTGTAGGTCGGGTTCTTCAGCAGCCGACCCTTGCGGCCGTTCTTGATTTCGTAGGCCAGCTCCGTCGCAAACTGGAAGTTGAGGCGGCGGTCATCGATCGACCACGATCGGTTCTGGGTCAGGTACAGACCGTCCTCCGTATCGGCGACGATCTCCTCAAGACTCATGCCGGGCTGTGGCAGCAGGTTGATGTTGGTCATCCGGATCAGCGGGATGCGGTTCCAGCCATCGGCCCGCATGGCACCACCACTCTGGCGACCGATCCGCGGCGCCGTCTCGCGGCTGCTCAAATACCCCACGAAGATCCCGTTCTGAACGAGTGGTACCGCCTGCGCGGCGACGCCTTCGTCGTCCCACCCAAACGTTCCCATCC
>JANNQZ010000136.1:0-5631 GCA_031401015.1 Chloroflexota bacterium
CGATCGGGGTGGCGACGGCGACCAGACCGGGCGCGACCATCTCGCGCAGCGCCGCCTTGGTCGTGATGTCGACGACGCGAGCGTAGTCCGGGCGCTGGGTGTAGTCCATGATCCCGGGCATCTCGCGGAACTGGCGACGGACCTCGACGATGATCGACTGGGCCGTCTTGCCGACAGCGCGGATGGCCAGTGAGCTGAAGAAGTAGACGAGCATGGCGGCGATCAGCGCGGCGATGAAGACGTTGACGTTGGCCAGGTTGACCGACTCCATGATCGGCTTGCCCTGGCGAACGAGGATCAGGTTCACCTTGTCGATGTAGGCGCTGAAGAGCAGGAAGGCGGCGAGCGACGCCGAGGCGATCGCGTATCCCTTGGTCAGGGCCTTGGTCGTGTTGCCGACCGCGTCGAGCCGGTCCGTGATCTCACGCGCGCCCGCCTCGGCCCGGCTGAATTCCGCGATCCCGCCGGCGTTGTCCGTGATCGGGCCGAAGGTGTCCATGGCCAGGATGTAGGCCGTGGTCATGAGCATGCCCATGGTCGCGACGGCAGTCCCGAAGATCCCGCCGACATCGCGTCCGTCCGCGGTCAGGAGGCCCGCCTGCGAGCCCAGCCAGTGGCTGGCAAACAGGGCGATGCCGATGGTGATGGCCGTCACGAAGGTCGTCTCGTAGCCGACAGCCGTGCCCGAGATGATGTTGGTGGCCGGGCCCGTCTTGGACGCTTCGGCGATTTCGCGGACCGGCCGGAACGAACCCGCCGTGTAGAACTGGGTGATGTAGACGAACACCACGCTGGTCGCCAGGCCGACGATCCCGGCGGCAAAGAAGTAGACCCAGGTCGGCAGGCCGAGCACGGCACCGGTGCTTCCGTTGGTGTTCATCATCACGGCGGTCGTGATACCAAGCCCGACGACGGACAGCAACGTCGTGACCCAGTAGCCGCGGTTGAGCATGTTCATGGGGTTTTCGGTCTCGCTGCCGCGGACGAAGAAGATCGCGACGATCGTGGCCAGGAGGCCGAACGCGCGGACGACGAGCGGGAAGAAGATCCACGCCTCCGGATTCGGCCAGCCGGCCGCAGAGGCGATGACGTAGACCCCCACGCCGAGGATCATCGCGCCGATGTTCTCCGCGGCGGTGGACTCGAACAGGTCCGCCCCACGACCGGCGCAATCGCCGACGTTGTCGCCGACGAGGTCGGCCACCACGCCCGCGTTGCGGGGGTCGTCTTCGGGGATCCCCTTCTCGACCTTTCCGACCAGATCCGAGCCGACGTCGGCGGCCTTGGTGTAGATGCCGCCGCCGAGTTGTGCAAATAGCGCGACGAACGAGGCGCCAAAGCCGAACCCGACGATGAGGAAGGGGGCCTGATCCGGCCGGGCGAAACCGTCGAAGGCGACGAAGATCCCATAGACGCCCAGCAGTGAGAGCGCCACGACAAGAAACCCGGAAACGGCCCCGCCGCGCATCGCGACCTGCACGGCCTCGACGAGGCTGCGCCGGGCCGCCGACGCGGTCCTGACATTGGCCTTCACGCTGATGTACATGCCGATGATGCCGGAGGCCATCGAGCACGTGGCGCCGACCAGGAAGGCGATCGCGGTCCGAATACCGATCGGCGCTCCGGCGAGCTCCGGGACGTCGGCGACTTCGGCCGTCTCAACCACGGCGATGACGACGCCGATGATCACGGCGCCGACGAGAGCCAGGATGCCGATCGTCGTGTACTGGCGCCGGATGAAGGCGACCGCACCCTCGAAGATGGTGCCGGCGACATCCTGCATCTCCGCGGTTCCGGTGTCGCGGGCCAGGACGTCGCGCGCCAGGTAGAGCGCGAACAGCACCGCGATGATGCCGGACGGCAGGATGATCAACTGGAGCGTACTCGCATCCATCAGGGCTTTCGGGTCCTCCTCGACAGGGTCTGGGCCGCGATCCGGCGCGAGTGCGCGCGTTGCGCCGCGCTGCGATCTCCGGGGGGATGGTGGCTCCGGTCCCTGGTTGGTGCACCTTGGGCTGGGACCTTGCGGGCCGTCCGCGAGTGTACCAACGCCGCATGAGCCGGGTCAAACCGGGTCCAGCAGGCGGCGATGCACGGCATACCGCGCGGTTTCGCCGAAGGACAATCACAAGGGTCCAGCCCCTATACTGCCCGTCTTGTGACCCGACGCCCAATCCTCGGGTGCCTCTTCGAGATCGTCGAGACACTCGTTCTCACACTGATCATCTTCCTTGTCATCCAGAACTTCGTCGCACAGCCGTACAAGGTCCAGCAGCAGTCGATGGAGCACACGCTGGAGCCGGATCAATACGTGCTGGTCGACAAACTGACGCCGCGCTTCGACATCTACCAGCGCGGTGACATCGTGGTGTTCACGCCACCGCAGGATTGGGTGGACAGCGACGGTACCCCGTTTATCAAGCGGGTCATCGGCATCGGCGAGGACGAGGTCGAGATCATTGACGGCCTGGTCTACGTCAATGGCATCCAGCTCGACGAGCCGTATCTCTATGCCGATGTGCCCGGGGGCCCAGCCCGGCCGACGACGGCTACGCAGGATCGCTGGGTCGTCCCCGCCGACCAAGTGTTCCTGATGGGCGACAACCGGGCCAATTCGGCCGACTCGCGTTCCTTTGGCCCGGTGCCGGTGGCCAACGTCATCGGCCGAGCCTGGCTCCGCTACTGGCCCGTGGACGTGTTCGGGATCCTCCCCGCGCCGACCTATTCGGAACTGGAGTCGGCCGGGCCATGAGGCGTGCGCCGTGAACCCGGCCCTCGCGGGGGTCGCGCTCGCGGTCGTGGTTGGGGCCATCGTGGCGACGTCCGCACGAAACGCGCGAACCGCGGTTTTGGGTCTCTTCCTGACCATGGTCGGGGCTGCGTTCGTCGCCGACCCGTTGCCTGATTCGTTGGGTCTGCTGGCACGCCTCATCGGATCTGTCATTTGCGGCTACTTCCTGTGGGTCGCCACCCGTGATGCGGACGCGGTCACCGGAGGCTCGCGACTTGGCTGGCCGGCCGAACTGCTCATCGCGGCGGCGGCGGCCATGGCCGGCTACGCAAGTCACGGTTCTGCCGGTCCCGGCGGTGCGAGCGGTAGCGTCATTGGCGCCGCTGACGGGTCGGGGCTTGCGCAGGCGGCCGGGTTCGCGGTCGCCGCGCTGGCCGCTGGCCCGATCGTGAATGGCAGGGACGCCGTGAGGATGGGAATCGGGGTCCTGCTGCTGACCGTCGGCGCCGTCCTCTTGCGATCGGCGCTTGGCGGGGATCCGGGGACGCTCGAGCAACTCGTGATCGCCGGCCTCGTGGCGGTCGTGGGCGGTGTATGCGCGACACTGGCGGCCTCGGCCAGGGGAGACGGCACAGCCGGTTTCGAACTTGCGACGGCCGGGGACGAACATGCCGGCCACCCGCTCGACGCCCACTCGCGAATGCCCCGACCACGATGAGCCTCGTGATCTACCTGGCGGTCACCCTGGGGTTTGCGGCCGCGGCGTGGCTGACCCGGGGGCGTGCGGTGCTGTCCACCCTGATCGGTCTCGCCGGGCTCGTGGCGGCGACTGTCGCAGCGGTGGCGATCCGCCCGGGCGAGACCCTCGTGATTGACGGCGCCGAGTTGGCGATTTCGGTATTCGGGCGGATCTATCTCGTCCTTGGGTCCGTAACCTCGCTGGGCCTGGTCGTCGCGGGGCTCGCCGGACGAACCCGGCCGGATCTACCGGCGATCTGCCTTGCGACGCTCGGGATCAGCGGCCTCGCGTTGGGCCTGACCGACTACCCAGCGGCCCTGGCCGCCGCGACGGCCGCGGGGCTGGTCGGAGCCATGCTCGCCGTGACCCCCGGTGGTGACCGGGCCGGAGCGACCGCCGGTATCCGTCACATCCGGGCCGTCGTGACCGCCGGGGCACTGGCCGTGCTGGTTGTGGCCTGGGTCGATCCGGACATGACGGCCCTGGGTCTGGCGCCTCCCGCCTTCGGGCTTGCGTATCTCGCCGTGGCGCTCGGGGTGGCCATCCGCTTCGGCGCGATCCCGTTTCACCTGTGGGCCGCTCGCCTGACCGACGTCATCCCTGACGTTGGGCTGCCGCTTGCCACGGTCCTGGCGGCAGCCCCATTCGCGATCGTCGGCCTCGATTGGGTCAGCGCCGCGGCCGCGCCGCTGTCCGGCGAACTCGACGCCGAGCGGGCGATCGTGCTGGCCGTAGCGATCGCCTCAATCGTCCTCGCGGCACTGGCGTCACTCGTCCAGGATGACCTCGAACATGTCGTCGGCTACTCGATCGTGGGCGACGCCGGGGTGGCCATACTGGCCGTGGCCGCGCTTGACCCTGGAGCGCCGGCGCCGGCCAGAGCCTGGATCATCGCGATGGTCGTAACCCGCAGCGCGTTCGCGGTCTGGGCCGGCGGAGTCCGGTACGTGGCCGGGACCGGGCGGATCACCGAGCTGCGCGGCTGGGGCCGCCATTCCCCGGCCCTGCTCCTCGCGCTGGGTCTTGTCGTGATTGCGAGCATCGGGTTGCCCGGGTTTGCCGCGTTCGAGGCGCGCGCCTCGCTGGTGACCATGGCGGTCGAGGAACCGTTCGCCACCCCGCTGCTGCTAGGGGTCCTGGCGCCGCTCGCCTTCTACGCGCGGTTGCTCGCGGTTGGGGTCGCCCGGCCCGATGGACCCCCCATTCGGGACGTTGAGTGGCGACCTCGCGTGCGGCTACCCGACCTGACGGCGATACGAATCTGGAGGACGCTGACCTGGGAGACCAACCGGACGTTCAGCGGGGCGCTGGCGGCGATGCTGCTGGCTGCCCTTGCCGTGGCGACCTCCGCCGGTGCGTTCGGGACGGGCGCCGCCGGCTGACCTCGCGGGGCCTACCCGTTTGGCGCAAGCACCCAGCGGTCGACGTCGCGCTCATAGTCGAACAACTCAGCGGGCTCGAACCAGAGCGCGAGCTCCACGCCGGCAGCTTCCGGGCTGTCCGAGGCATGGACAATGTTCTGGGCCGTCTCGAGCGCGAAGTCGCCGCGGATCGTGCCGGGCGCGGCTTCATGCGGTCGCGTCGCGCCGTTGATCGCGCGGACCACGGCGATCGCGTTTGGACCATCCAGCGCCAGGGCGACCAGCGGCGCGGAGACGATGAAGTCGACCAGGCCGCCGAAGAAGGGCTTCTCTCGATGCGCCGCGTAGTGTCGCTCTGCCAGCGACCGGTCCACCTGGACGATCTTGAGGCCCGCCACCTTGAGGCCGCGCTCCTCGTAGCGCGCGAGGATGCGGCCGATCAGCTGACGCTGGACGCCATCCGGCTTGATGAGGACGAGTGTTCGCTCTGAGCTTGGCATGTCGACCTTGCTGCGGGGGCTGGACGTCGCGGGATTGTATCGGATCACACTGCTGGATCAGGCGCCTGGACCGTTGCGGCAACTGGTTCGGGGTCATCGACGGCGGGTGGGGGTGGCGGGGGTGAGTCGATGTCCGCGGCACGACGCCTGGTCCGTCTCGTGGCCGACTGCCGGGCCGGTGGTTTCGGCTCCTTGCGCCGATCCCGGTCGCCGGACCAGGCCGCCGCCGCATACGACCGCCCGGCCTCCGGTTCGAGTCCGAGGAGCCGATAGGCGTCACCGCGCAGAAGGTCGATCGCC
>JANNQZ010000137.1:0-2337 GCA_031401015.1 Chloroflexota bacterium
TGCCGGTAGCTTCGAACGATGTCGGCCAGCAGCCCGCCGACGACCTCCTCGTGGGTCATCGCCAGGACCATGTCCCGGCCGGCCCGGTCCTTGAACCGGCCCATCTCCGGTCCAACCGCGTCATAGCGCCCGCTCGCCCGCCACACGTCCGCGGGATGGACCACCGGCATCTCCATCTCCTGGCAACCGATCCGGTCCATCTCCTCACGCACGATCTGCTCGACCCGCTTGTTAACGCGGAAGCCGAGTGGCAGCAACGAATAGATCCCGGAACCCAGCTGGCGCATGTAACCGGCCCGCAGCAGCAACCGATGCGACGGCATCTCCGCTTCGGCAGGATCGTCGCGCAGGGTGGTGAAAAAGAGGCTTGACAGGCGCACCCGGGAAGCATAGCGGGAGGGACGGCTCGTCCGTGCTCGGTGAAACCGGAGCAGACCCCGCCGCCGAGCGTGGTCGACCGTGGTCAGACGATTTCCTTCGCGAGGAGGCAGGTCCACGCCGGCAGGCTTGTGCCGCTTCCGAGTTCGAGCCAGCGGATGGCATAGGCCGCGCGGGTCGGCCCGAATAGCGTGCTCCCTCGGAGCAACATGCCGGCCCAAGGATCACCGCCAAGCGACTGGAAGGCTTCGCGGCCGAATGAGGCCGTGAGACTGCGTCGGCTGCGCAACGGCGCGAGATGGGCGCGAACCAGACCCACCTCGCGTGCGAACGACGGACTCGCCCATGAGTCGGGGTGGCGATGACCGTTCTGGAGGTCCCGTCGCAGCCGAATGGCATCCAGCGCCAGCACCCGGTGCGGTGCTGGCGCTGGAGCGGGAGGGAGGGCACCGCCCGAAGGGAGGAGGACCTCGAGCGGATGTGAGTCACCGATGGCCGTCTCGTCGCTGGACCGCCACACGGCGGGCCGAGGGGAACCGGGCTGGCGAGTGGCCGTCGGCATGGTTCGCATCTTCGACGGCGCAGATCAACGGCGGTTTATCGGCCCGTCAACACTTGCGGTCCGTTTGGGCACCGACGCCATGGGGAGCCGCCTGGGATACGCACGCTCGGCGCGGGGCATCAGGTCGGGCGGCGAAAGACGTAGCCGACCCCGCGCACGGTGTGGATGAAGGCGGGGTGGCCGGGGTCGAGTTCGATCCGGCCGCGCAACCAGTGGACGTGGACGTCCACGGTGCGCGTCTCTCCGCCGTAGTCGTAACCCCAGACGTGCTCAAGGAGTTGATCACGGGTGAACACCTGGCCGGGGTGGCGAATGAGAAAGGCGAGCAGTTCGAAAGCCCGCGGCTTGATCGGGACGACCTCGCCATCGCGGAGCAATCGATGACCCCCGAGGTCAGCCTGGACCGTTCCAAGATCGATAATGGCGGGCGCCCCTTCGACGGCGATGGCCTGATCGGAGCGACGGAAGAGCGCCCGGATGCGGGCCGATAGCTCACGCAGGCTGAACGGCTTGGTTACGTAATCGTCGGCGCCGAGCTCCAGCCCGACGACCTTGTCCAGCTCGGAGTCCTTGGCCGTGAGCATGACGATCGGAACGCCGGATTCGGCACGGATGATTCGACAGACTTCGATCCCTGACAGGTGCGGCAGCATGACGTCCAGCAGGACGAGGTCGGGGCGTTCGGCTCGGAAGCGGGTGAGCGCCTCCCGACCATCCGCGGCGGCGACGACCCGGAACCCATCGCTCTCGAGCGCCTCGACCAAGGTCTCGCGCAGTGTCGGCTCGTCCTCGACGACCAGGATGGTACGTGCCATTGGCCTCAGCATAGCGACGCGTGTTAACGCCGCATTGGCGAGCGCGCCAACCTATCTCCAGGCTGGATCGAGGTCGTCCGTGACGCCCAGGATCAACGGGGTCGGCTCGCCGCCGCCGGCAGCAACCAGGTAGATGTCGTAGTTGCCGTCGCGCTTGCTTCGATACGCGATGGTCCGGCCGTCCGGCGACCAGACCGGGTAGGTGGCCTCGACCGGATCGTCGGTCACAAGCCGTACGCCCAAGCCGTCCGCCTTCATCACGGCGATCTGGGGCCGCCCGTCGACATCCCGCGAGAAGGCGATCTGTGTCCCGTCCGGGGACCAGGCGGGCGTCGCATCGCGCCCGGCGTGTCGGGTGAGACGGAGCAACCCGGTCGCGTCCGCGTCGACCACATAGATTTCGCGGTTGCCCACGCGGTCGCTGGCGAAGGCGATCTGTCGGCCATCGGGCGACCAGGCCGGCGTCAGATCGGCCGCGCCCTGGTTCGTCAGGCGCAGCAGGTTCGTGCCATCGACCCCGACGACATAGAGCTCGTGGTTGCTCGCTCGATCGCTGACGAACGCGATCCGGGTGCCGTCGGG
>JANNQZ010000138.1:0-12172 GCA_031401015.1 Chloroflexota bacterium
CTGGTCCTGGAAGATGTCGAGCTTGATCCCCTCGACGAATTCGGTGGCGTCCGAGACGTCGCGCTGCCAGTCCAGCAACTGCCGAAGCCAGGCCAGTTTCGCGACGTACTCGCGGTCTGACTTGGTGCCTTCCTTGTAGCGCCAGTGCGCCGCGATCCCGACCTCGCTGACCTGGTGCATCTTCCAGGTCCGGATCTGGATCTCCAGCGGCTTGCCATTGAGCGCAATGACCGCGGTGTGCAGCGACTGGTAGAGGTTGTTCTTGGGGACCGCGATGTAGTCGTCGAACTGGCCGGGAATCGGGCGCCACAGCGAATGGACGATCCCGAGTGCCGCGTAGCAGTCGCGCACCTCGTCGACCAGGATCCGGATGGCGTAGACGTCGTAGATCTCACTGAAGTCCGCGCCCTTGCGCTCCATTTTCTTGTAGATGCTGTGGATGTGCTTTGGTCGGCCTTCGAGGTCCGCCTTGATCCCCGCCTCCTGGAGCAGGGGCCGCAGGGCCGCAATGGCCTTGTCGATATGCGATTCGCGACCGGCGCGGCGGGTATCGAGCAGCCGGGCGAGCTCCCGGAATCGCTCCGGCTCGAGGGCCTTGAACGCGAGATCCTCCAGCTCCCACTTCATCTGCCAGATCCCGAGCCGCTCCGCCAGTGGCGCGTAGATCTCCATCGTCTGTCGGGCGATGCGCTGCTGCTTCTCCGGCGGGAGGCCATGGAGCGTCCGCATGTTGTGGAGCCGATCGGCGAGCTTGATCAGGACGACGCGAATGTCCTGGGCCATGGCCAGGAGCATCTTTCGGATGTTCTCGGCCTGCTGCTGTTCGTGACTGTGGGTGCTGAACCTGGACAGCTTGGTGACGCCATCGACGAGTTGCATGACCTCCGCGCCAAACCGCTCCTCGATGTCCGTGAGGCTGTAGTCCGTGTCCTCGGGGACGTCGTGGAGCAGCGCCGCACAGATGGCGACGGGGTCGATCCCAAGCTCAGCCAGGATCTGGGCCGTGGCGATCGGGTGCGTGACGTACGGTTCCCCCGAACCGCGGCGCTGGCCATCGTGCGCCACGACGGCGAGGTCGAACGCGTCGCCGACGGGTCCCAGGTTGACGCCGGGATGCTCGGCCAGGATCGCGGCGTCCAGGTCGCGGCGGAGTGCCTCGAAGTCGGGCGGCGGAGCGGCTGACGCCGTCCCGCTCGTCTCGCTCGACCTTCTCGACTTGCTCGTCGACTTCGCTCGTGGCGTCACGATCGACCCGCCGGCGGGACCTGCGTCGACCGGCTCCCTGGATACCGACGGCGCCGTTCGCGATGCGGGCCGCTTCGAGCCTGGCGCGGCCGGTGGGTTCGATCTGACAGGGGTGGTCGCCATGCCCCGCAAGGATAGCAGCGTGGTTTCAGCCGAAGCCCAGACGGCGAAGGGCCCCTTCGGCCTCGGCGACCTCATTCCACGGCTGCGGACCGGACGGACCGATGATCGAGCGTTCGTGGCCCTTGCCGGCCAGGAGCACGATGTCGCCCGAGCGCGCTCGATCAAACGCCGCCTCGATCGCGGCGCGTCGGTCGGCGATGACCAGCAGGTCGTGGCCGCGTCGTCGACCCGCTGCCTCCACGCCGCTGGCGATCTCGTCGTTGATGGTCTCGTGGTCCTCTCCACGCGGATCCTCGTCGGTGACGATGACCAAGCGACAGCGTTCACCGGCGATCCGGCCCATCAGCGGGCGCTTGGCGGCGTCACGCTCGCCGGCCGAGCCGAAGACGGCGATCAGCGCCCCACCGCGGGCGGCAGCCGCAGGCGCGAGGAGGTCCAGGACCGTCCGCAGCGATGCCGGGCTGTGCGCGAAGTCCACGATGACCCCATATGGCTGGCCAAGATCGACCCGCTCCATCCGGCCGGGGACCATCAGGACCGAGCCGATCCCCTCGCGCA
The DNA here is from genome assembly GCA_031401015.1 of Chloroflexota bacterium. Classification (GTDB taxonomy): domain Bacteria; phylum Chloroflexota; class Limnocylindria; order Limnocylindrales; family CSP1-4; genus SPCO01. The sequence goes on from JANNQZ010000138.1 coordinate 1,927, forward strand.
CGGCCGCGGGGTCGAGACCGATCGCTTCGCCAAGGGCGATGACCGCGAGTGCGTTATGCACGTTGAACCGACCGGCGAGGCGCAGTTCGACGCTCCCGGCGCCCGCCGGGGCGATGTACGCGAAACGAAGGCGTCGAGCGTCCTCCTCGACACGGGTGGCACGGATGTCGGCCGCTGGATCGGTGCCGTAGGTGAGGACGCGAGCGCCGGCCTCCTGGGTGACCCCGATGAAGGCCGCGGCCGACGGATCGTCCAGGTTGACGATCCCGGTCCGGGGCCACCGCTTGAGCATGGCGCCGGAGTGGGTCGGCGCGGGGCGGCCTAATCGTTCGAACAGTGACAGCTTGGCGTCTCGATAGGCGTCCCAGGTCCCGTGCAGGTCGAGGTGCTCGTGGGTCAGGTTCGTCAGGACGGCCACGTCGTAGGCTACCGACTCCACGCGTCCCAGGGCCAGCGCATGCGACGTGGTCTCGATGACGGCGGCGCTGTCGCCGGTCGCGACCATCGCCCGCAGCGTGGCCTGGAGCACGGCGGCCTCGGGCGTCGTGGCGTGCTTTTCATTCGGCTCTGCGAGGCCCCCGATCCGGGTGGACGCGGTGCCGATCATCCCGGTCCGGACCCCGGCGGTCTCCAGTGCAGCCACCGCGAGATACGACGTGGTGGTCTTGCCGTCGGTCCCGGTAATCCCGACGATGCCGAGATCGTGGCTGGGATCGCCGTACCACCACGCCGCGGCCGAGGCGAGTGCGCCAGGTGTCGCATCAACGACGAGCTGCGGGAGCCCCACGGCCGGCACAGGCCGCTCGACCAGCGCGGCGGCGGCCCCCCGCGCGGCGGCCTCCGCCACGAAGTCGTGGCCGTCGACGTGCAGACCCGGGATGGCGGCGAACAGCGCGCCGGGCGTCACCGCACGCGAATCCTGCGTCACGCCCCGGACTTCCACGTCCGCGATCCCGGCCGCGCCGATCGCGCGACCGTCGGCCCGCGTGCCAAGGAGCCGGTGCTCTGCGGTCAGACGCGCCACGAGCGTCGACAGCGGGGCGGGCCCGTTCGGCTCCACCTCCGCGAGGAGGTCAGCCAACCAGCGTTCGGTCATCGGTGAACCAGGCTGGCGAGCCGCGCCGTCACCCGTCCCAGCGCGTACCCCCGCGCGTCGAACACGCGCTCATGCGCCCCGCTGAGCTCCAGCCAGCGACCGCCGAACGCCCGCTTGTGCTGGTACAGACCGAAGAGCGGGTCGCCTTCTCGTGGCTCGCGACGCGCGCCGCTGACGTCGACCCCGCCAAGGTCCATCTCGGTGGCGCCTTCTCGAATGGCCAGCTGGATCGCGCGCCAGCGGAGCAGGTGGAGCGCCCCCGGGTTCTCGTCTCGATCGGCGGCATGGTCGCCGGAGTGGACGGTCGAGAGACGTTCGCCGTGTCGGTACAGGATGAGACCGGCCACCCGGGCTCCCCGGATCCCCCACGCCTCCAGATACACGAGATGGCCGACCTCGAACGCAGACTTCCACCATGCGACATAGGCATCGCGCGGTCCGAAGCTGAAGTGTCGCCGCTCGCCCGTCTCGAGCAGGAGGTCGTAGAAACGGTCGAGCGCGACCTCGACGGGCTCGCTTGGGGGATCGAAGCCGTCGCCGACGCCGGCGATTGACCGCGAGTCGTGGCGGACGAGTTGCAGGTCGCCTTCGGCCTGCCGGATCCGCTGGCGCGCCGACTTCGAGATCGCCGCGAGGACCTCGTCCTCGGTGCGCCCACCGAGGACGAGGCTGATTCGGTGCCGCGACGGCTGGATCTCCTCGATCGGACGGAAACCGGCCGCCCGGATCGCACGGCAGAACGCAGTGTCCGCCGCGGGGATCTCCGGGTCGGCGGCGAGGACGTCGATGCCGTCCCGGCCAAGCGCCTCGGCGACGGCAATCTGGCGGGCCGCCACGCCCTCGCCCGTGCTGCCAATCGGTCCTCGTGGAAGGTAGGCACTCCCCCCACCGCCCATCGGCCACGGCCGGGTGAGGGCCAGCGTGCGGCCGTCCGCATCGTCGACCAGGAATCGCGGCGTCCAGCCCGACGCTCGGCGGTGTTCCGCCCAGGCGCGTGACTGGTAGACGTGGCCGCCAGGGTGGTCCACCGTCCGGGCATCCCAATCGGCTAGTTCGCCCGGGGACGCGTCACGGACGTTCAATCGTCGGCTCCGTAGGCGGCGGCGCCCGCGTGGTTGGCGATGCCCCGCTTCCGCCGAGCCAGCCACACCCGACTCCGCTGGGCGACTTCATAGGCTTGGCGTCCGAACGGATCCAGGACGAGATCCCAAGCACCGACGTAGCGGACCTCGCGTCCCCCAAACCCGGCCTTGAAGTGGGCGATCCCGCCGGTCGCCAGGCCCCACAGATCGTAGCTCGTGGCACCCGCCGCACGCGAGGTCCGGATCGCCTCCCACTTCAGCAGGTAGTTGGCTCTCGAGGCGCCGCCGGCTGCAGTCATGCCGCCATACGGTTCCACGACCCGTGACCCACAGCGAACCAGGAACAGGGTCGCGAGGGCTTCACCGTCAGGCGCCTGGGCAAAGAGGAGCCGGGCCCGGCCTGCGGGGGCGAACGCATGCCAGACATCACGATAGGCGGCCTCCGTCCGGATCAGGAACCCGGCCCGATTCGCGGTCTCGCGATAGATTCGGTAGAACTCCGACAAGCGGTCGCCCGTCGCGTCGACGACCGTGATCCCGGCGTTCCGTGCCTTCGACACGTACTGGCGCCACTTCTTGCGAAGGTCGCCCCACAGGGCAGCTTCGTCCGCCCGGAGGTCCACGATCCTGGTCGCATTCGGCTGGACCGGGGCCGCCGGCCGCCATTCGGCCGCCCGAAGCGCCTTCTGCAGCGCGCCGACTCGGTCGAGCGGCCCGTTGATCTCGATCTCCGGGTCGATCCGCAGGTGCGAGATGCGCCCGGCCAGCATGGGCAGCGTTCGACGAACCTCCGCACTGAACGCCTCGATCGTCGCCGCATTCCACGTGGACGCGACCGGGCCACGTGGGGCATAGGCGAATGCCCACGGCATCGGACCCGGACGACGGACCAGGATCTGTGCGCCGATGGCCGCGCTGGCTTCCTCGCCGGGGTCGCCCACCAGGACCCGGTGGGCCGTCCATCCGTTGACCGCCTTCACCTCGCCCCACCCGGTCAGTTGCAGGTACGAGCCCAGTTCGCTGACCTCGACGAACCGGTTCCAGGCCTCCGGCGCCGGCGTCACGATCTGGCCGGACGTCGGAGCAGGTCGACCGCCAGCCCGACAATCGTCTTGAGCTCCGGGATGCGAAATACGACTGCGGCAGCTGCATACGCAAGCCCGAATACGGCGGTCGAGGCGCCGATCAGGACCAACGTTGCGAGCATCGATGGATCCGCTCCGATCGCGCGTCCAATCAGCCCGGCGGTCCCGAAAGCGAGCGCCGCGGCGATGACTGTCCCGATGGCCGCCTGTGCTGCCACCTGTGCCGGACCGCTGAGGCGCACCTCCCGGACGCGCCAGCGCAGAATCCCGAAGAGGACGAGTGCCTCCATCCAGGCGGCCAGCGCGATCGCAAGGGCGATGCCCCTCAATCCGAGCTGACCCACGAGCGCCACCGCCAGGGTCGAATTCATGATCACCGCGGCAACTGCCGCCAGCACCGGTGTCAGCGTGTCCTGGCGAGCGTAGAAGGCTCGCGCGAGCACCGCGATCAGCGCATGGGCGGGCAACCCGATCAGGAACCACGCCAAGGTCGTCGCAATGGTCTCCAGATCCGACGGACCGATCCGGCCGCCGCCAAACAGGACGCCAACGACCTCTACGCGAAGCAGCGCCAGCAGACCCGCGAGCGGGATCATCACGAACAGCAGGAGTCGCGCGGCGCGCGTCACCAACCGGGCGAACTCGGCTTCACGACCCACCGCCGCGTCGCGCGCCAGGGTCGGCAGGAGCACGATCCCAAGCGGCACCCCGATCACCCCGATCGGCAGCTGGAGCAGCGCAAAGGCGATGTTGAAGTCGGCGACGGCGCCGACGGCCAGGGTCGACGCGAGCGCGGTCACCACGATGAACGTGACCTGGCTGGCGCCGAGTCCGAACGCCCGGGGAACCATCAGGATCAGGGCATGACGCGTCTCGGGCTCAGACCGATCGATCCGCGGCTCGTACCGGAACCCCAGCCGGCGCAGCGGGCCCAGCTGGACCAGCAGGTGGCCCAGCGAGCCTGCCACGACCCCGATCGCCAACCCCTCCACGCCAAGGGCTGGTGCCAGCATCAGCGCACCGCCGATGATGGCCAGGTTGTAGACGATCGGCGCGATGGCCGAAGCCGCGAATCGGCCGCCGGCGTTGAGGACGCTCGTGGCGACGGCCCCCATGGCCAGGAAGATCGGGCCGAGGAGCATGATCCGGGTCAGGTTCACGGTTCGGCCGAGTTGCTCATCGTCGAACCCGGGGGTGATCGTGCGCATGACCACGGGCGCCAGCAGGAACAGGACGCCGGCCAGTGTCGCCAGCGCGACGAGCATCACGTTGATGACGGTCGAGATGACCCGCCACGCACGCGCCTCCTCGTCGCCGGCGAGCAGGACCGAGATGATCGGGACCAGGGCCGAGGAGAGCGCGCCGGCGGCCACGAGCTGGAAGATCAGATCCGGGATGCGAAACGCGGCAAAAAACACGTCGAGCTGCGCAGCGTCAAACGCGCGCCCGATCACGACCAGTCGAACCCAGCCGAGCACCCTCGACGCAAGGAAGGCGGCAGAGACGACCAGCCCGGCACGGGCGAGCCCCATGCCGGTGGTCACGGCGCGGGTTCTGGCGCCGTCGCCCGACGCGCCCGCGGGTGCGCCTCGCGATAGGCCGCCTGGAGCCGCCCTGGCGAGACGTGGGTATAGATCTGCGTCGTCGCGAGGTTTGCGTGCCCGAGCAGCTCCTGCACCACCCGCAGGTCGGCGCCGCCGTCAAGCAGGTGGGTCGCGAAGGAATGGCGCAGGGTGTGTGGTGACACGCCAACCGGTAGCCCCGCACGCTGCCGCAGGCGATCGAGCCGGTAGCGCAGCCCACGCACGCCAAGCGGCCCACCCAGATGGTTCAGGAAGACCTGGGTCGGCGGAGCATCCTCGCCCCGACGGCGTTCGAGCAGGGTTGGACGGCCGTCCTCGAGGTACGCGGCCAGCGCGACTCGGGCCGGGCGGCCAATGATCCCGATTCGCTCCTTGCGTCCCTTTCCCAGGACGCGGAGCTCGCCGCGGCGAAGTTGCAGGGCGCCGAGATCCGCAGCCGCGAGCTCGCTGATACGCAGTCCGGCGGCGTAGGCCGTCTCAACCAGCGCCCGGTCGCGCAGGGCCAGGGCGAGCGCAAGCGGGTTGATCGCGTGGTCGGGGTCGGCGTCGCCCCCCGGTCCGGCGAGGTCAGCATCCACGACCGCGAGAAGCCGTCCAACCTGTTCCACCTCCAGCACGCGCGGCAATCGCCGAGGGAGTCGCGGTGTCGCGATGGCGCCCCACGGATCGCCCGCGGCCAGGCCGTTCCGGGTAGCCCAGCGGTGGAAGGCGCGGATCGCAGCCAAGCGCTGGGCAACCGTGCTCCGCGCATGGTCTTCCCCGAGTACCGCGAGGTAAGCGCGCAGGTCGGTGCGCACGGGCACCCGCCAGTCGACGCGACGCCCGCCAAGCCAGGCCAGATACGTGCCCACCGCGGTCGCGTAGGCGCGCTGCGTGTGGACGGAGGTGTCGCGCGCGGCGAGAGAGCGGAGGAACCGCGCGAGCGCGGGGTCGATCGCTGGATCGGCCGCCGCTGCGTCGGCCGCCGCCGGGTTCACGCGTCGGGGGCCGGCTCGACCGGGCGGCTGCGCTTGCTGGTGGACGTGGCGGCCCTTCCCCCTCCGGTCCGAGCCTTGGCCCGACCCTTGGCCGGCGCCTTTGCCGCCCGCGCGCCGCCCCGCCCGCGCGCCGGCCTCGCCAGGGCCTCCGGGTTGGCCGGGCCGCCCGGGAGTCGATCGCCGGGCAAGACGGCGTCTGCTCGGGCATCGCTAGCCGACCCGCAGATCAGGCAGATCGCGGACTCGTCCTTGCGCGCCAGCGGACCGTCGTCAAGGTCATGCAGGCCGCCCAGCGGCTCGTGGTTGGTCGTGTAATCGCACTTCGGGTACTTCGAGCAACCCCAGAAGACGTTCCCCGTCCTGCGCGCTCGGCGCGGCACGAGATGGCCATCGCGGTTCTTCGGGCAGGTCACCTCGAACGGCAGCGGGTCGGGCGGCGGCGGACCGTCCTTCCTGATGTAGGTGCAGTCCGGGTAGCGGGAGCAGCCCACGAAGGGTCCGAAACGGCCGCGCTTGCCGACGAGCGTTCCCTCGCCACAGGTGGGACAGACCTCGCCGGTCCCCTCCTGTGGCGGCGGCTCATCGCCCGGCAGCGGGCGGCTTTCCTTGTGATCCGGAAAGGTCGAGCAGGCCAGGAACCGGCCGTTCCGACCCAGGCGGATCACCATCGGATGACCTTCCGAGCAGACCTCGTCGGTCGGCTCCGTGGTGAAGTCACTGCGCTTGAGTTCCCGTCGCTTCTCATCAACCCGGTCGCGCAACGGGCCGTAGAAGGCGCGCAGCAAGGGGATCCAGGATCGTTCGCCGCGAGCGACCTCGTCGAGTTCCTCCTCCATCCGGGCGGTGAACGCGAGGTCCACATAGTCGCCGAAGTGCTCGACGAGCAGGTCCGTCACGATGTCGGCCACCGGCTCTGGGTGGAGGCGTCGCTCCTCGATCCGGACATAGCCCCGATCGACGATCGTGGAGATCGTGGCGGCATAGGTCGACGGCCGACCGATCCCGTGCTCCTCGAGCGCCTTGATCAGGGTTGCCTCCGTGAAGCGCGGCGGCGGCTCGGTGAAGTGCTGGGTCTGGGTGACCCCGTCGACGGTCGTCGCGTCGGCGGCCTTGAGCGTCGGCAAGCGGCCCGTCTCCTCGTCATCGTCGACACCGTCGTCGCGACCCTCGGTATACACCCGGGCGAAGCCGTCGAACAGGACTCTGGTGGCCGAGGCTCGCAGCTCGTAGGCGCCATCGGCCAGCTCGATCGTCGTCGTTTCGAGTTCCTTCGGCGCCATCTGCGAGGCCAGCGCCCGCTGCCAGATCAGTCGATACAGCCGTAGTTCGTCCGCCTTGAGCGAGCGTTCGAGTGAGTCCGGATCACGCTTGAAGCTGGTCGGCCGGATCGCCTCGTGCGCCTCCTGCGCGCCCTTCGACTTCGTCTTGTACACACGACCCTTGGGCATCGTGTACGGGACGCCATAGCGGTCGCCGATCACCTCGCGCGCCTCGCCCATGGCCACCCCGGCGATCGCGGTCGAATCCGTTCGCATATAGGTGATCAGGCCGACCTGGCCGCCACCGGTCTCGACCCCCTCGTAGAGCCGCTGCGCGATCGACATGGTCCGCTTGGGGCTGTAGCCGAGGCGGCGACTGGCCTCCTGCTGGAGTGTGCTCGTGATGAACGGCGGGGCGGGCGACCGCTTCTGGGTCCGCGTCGCGAGCTTGGTCACGCGCGGATGCAGTTGACCAATCGCTGCAGCGTGCAGATCCGCGGTCTCTGCGTCACTGACCTCGAGAGCGGCCCCATCGATCCGGACCACGTCGGCCGCGAACCGCTCGCCGGCGGCCGTCGACAGGAGCGCCTCGATCGTCCAGTACTCGCGAGCGGTAAAGGCCGTGACCTCGCGCTCGCGCTCGACTACCAGGCGGACCGCCACGGACTGGACCCGCCCGGCCGACAGGCCGCCGCGCACCTTGCGCGAGAGCAACGGGCTGAGTGTGTAGCCGACCAGCCGATCCACGATCCGGCGAGCCTGTTGGGCGTCCACGAGGTGCTGATCGATCTGGCGGGGGTTGGCGAACGCCTCCCGGATCGCCGACTCGGTGATTTCGTTGAACGTGACCCGGTGGACCTTGGATGCGACCATGTGCGTGGCCTGGGCGACGTGCCAGGCGATCGCCTCGCCCTCCCGATCGAGGTCCGTGGCGAGATAGATCGCCTGCGCATTCTTCGCGGCCTTCTCGATCGCGTTGACCTGCTTGCGACGATCCTCCGAGATCACGTAATCGGGTTCAAACTCGTGGTCGACATCCACCCCGAACTTGCCTTTGCCCGGGTTCTCAGGCAGGTCGCGGACATGGCCATACGACGCCAGGACTCCGTAGTCAGCGCCGAGATAGCGCTCGATCGTTCGGGCCTTGGCCGGCGACTCGACAATCACGAGGTTCTTCGGCACGGCCGGGAGTGTAGCACCGGGTCATTGGCTGACCCTTATCCGGAAAGCCGGTTCGTCAGGCCTCGCGGATGCGTCGGAGGAAGTCCTCGTCGATTTCGAGGTCGGCTTCGACCGGAGGGAGTGGAGCGGGTGTGGCGGCTGCCCGCGCGGCAACCTCGACGGCCAGTGACGGGTCGCTACCCGTGACGGCCCCCTGGGGGATCTCCACGAACCGGATGTGGAGATACGGGAAGAAGAAGATCGAGGCCGAATCGTCGACGAAGACCGGACGCTTGCGATCGAGCGTCCGCAGGTTCGTGCAGCGCAGGCCCACATCGCCCGCGGCCGGTGCCTCGAACAGGTCCGCAATCATCGGCTGCTCGTTCATGATGTGGAGGACGGCGTCGCGGATCACTGGCCGATGGTCCTCGACTGGCGGCGACCCGTCCAGATGGCCGATGGTCCGGTCAGGGATGGTAGAAGTCGACCACCAGGCGGACGCGGCCCGACGAGACCCAGACACCCAGTCCAACGCGGTCGTAGTCGGGGTTCATCAAGTTGACGTAGTGGCCGCCGAGGTACGACTTCTCGCTTTGGAAGAAGAGGTGCGAGCCGAGCACCGCCGAGGTTGGATTCCCGGCGCGACAGCCCAGGTTCTCGGCCCAGCGGTAGCTGGTATAGCCAGCGCGCGCGAGCCGGCTGCCCGGGTTGCCACCGATGAAATGGTTGCAGATCCCGCGCGTCGCCAGGAGCTTGGCGTAGGGCCGCGCGACGCGGGCGCTGATCCCGGCATCGATCCACAGTGGGGCGACGGCCCGGCCGCCCGGGCTGCTGCAGGAGCCGCTCGAGGTGACCAAGCCGCCGGTGCGGGTGCAGTTCATCAACCGCAGGTAATACGTCTCGACGGCAGCCCAGCTGCCGGCTCCCACCGCCGTTCCGGCGGCCCCGCTTCCCCCGGCAGTCCCCGCATTCGGAGCCGCGACGGGTCGACTGGGCGCGGCCGCGGCCGGCTTGGGTTTGGCAACCGTGTGGAAGATAGCGCGGACCGAGCGGGCCAGCGGGGCGCCCGTGACGCTCGTCGCGGTGAGGTCCACCTTGGCCACCACTGCCGCATCGAAGGGCAGGGCTGTCGCCGGCTTGAAGACGAGCACCGTATCGGATTCGGCCCAGCTGATCGTGCCCTTGATCACCTTGCCACCGATCCTGACGCTGAACGCTCTGGCGGTCGTCGTCCGGTCCATCGGCTCGGTGAACCGGACGGACACGGGGGCACCGCGCGACGCATCCCCGGTGTCTGCGCGCGGCCGGAAGCGGATCACTCCGGGGGCAGCCACGGTCCGCACGTCGATCGATTGCGGGGCAAGCTCGAGCCCATCGCGATCCCGCACGCCCGACACGAGCAACCGGTAGGCCGTATCCGGCTTGAGTGGGTCCGAAGGCACAAATGCGAAGCTGATCGGGCCGTCGTTCATCCCGACCGCCTCCACCGATCCAGGCGTCGAGGGATCCAGCGTGATGCCGGATCGGACCGAGGCGGCGTCGACCGGGCCACTGAAGGTCACGTTGAAGGCCGTCTGGAGGGAGACGCGCTCCCCAAGCGGGGCGGTCACGATTGCGGAGGTCGATGTCGGCGGCCGGGTCAGGAACGCAGCGCGCGCGGGTCGAGCAAGGGGCTGCCCAGTCCCAGCCAGGGCACCAGCCTGGACGGAGACCGAGTGGTAGGTGCCCGGCGCCCAGGTGCCGGTCGGCGAAATCGTGAGGGTGTCGCCTGCCGCGTCCCACGCCAGATCAACCGGAATGGGCGGATCCACGATGACCGACGCCGCGACCGAGCCCTTGTTCATTGGCGTGGTGAATTCGATCGCCACGGGTGCGGTCAAGCTGGCGTTCGTGGCGACGACCGTCCGGAATTCGGCGCGGGTCAACGGCACGATCGGCGGTGCGGGGGGCCTCGCAGTAGCGGCTCCTGGCACCAGCACGGCACCGACGATGCCGGCCCCGAG
>JANNQZ010000139.1:0-5548 GCA_031401015.1 Chloroflexota bacterium
CGCGGGGCTGAACGCTCACGGCCACGCCGTCACACGACACCGTGACGGCAATCCATGTCGGTTCTTGCCGCTGTACTGCAGCGCGTTGCGGTTTGGGCGGGCGGATGGACAGCCGTGCTCATTCGCACGTGGCGGTGATCCCGATCGGGGCCCTCGTGCCGTGATCCAGCTGATCAGCGATCCGCGTCTGCCGCTGAGTGGCGAGCGATCAGGCCGCCCACCGGGGCCCCCAGCGGTCCACCCGGCGGCGCGTCCGCGACATCAAGACCCGACCCGGCCAGATCGCCGTCGATGCGGAGGCCGTCGCGTGAGACGGACAGGGTGAGCACCTGTGGTCGCCGGATGACCGCGAGAGCGCCGAGCACGACCAACCCGATTCCCGCGCCGAGCATCGTCGTGCGCGCCGTCACCGCCTGCGCGGACAGGCCGCCGAGGAGCCCGCCGATGGGCATCAGACCCCAGTAGAGCAGCGAGAAGACCGAGGTCAGGCGCCCCCGCAGGGCGGCCGGCGCCAAGGCCTGGACCAGGGTCAGGCTCGACGACGCGTAGACGACGAAGCCGCCGCCGGCGAACCCCATCGCGACGAGCGAAATGGGCAGCGGCATCCCCAGCCCGAACACGATCAGGCCACTCGCCGCCGACGTGAGACCCACCAGGATCGACCGCCCATGGCCAAACCGCCGCTGGATGTGCTCGGCCGTCAGGCCGGCGACCAGCCCACCGGTCCCCACGGCTGCCAGCAGCAGCCCGAGGCCTCCAGCGCCGATCCCGAGCTCGACGGCAGCCACCGGCAAGAGAAAGTTGTAGGGCAGTCCGATCAGCCCGGGTCCGGCCGACAGCAGCAGGATCATCCCGAGGGTCGGGTGGCGTGCCGCGTGGGCACCGGCCTCGACGATCGGGCGAATGAGGTCGGCGCCGCCAATCGAGCGCACCGGACTCGTCGTGACCTGCCGTGGGATGGTCTTGATCCGCCACATGAAGATGCCAGGCACCCCGAACAGCACGGCCCCCACCAGGATCGTCCAGCCCGGCTCACGACCGCCGGCGAGGAGCCAGCCGGCCGAGACGCCGCCGGCGATCCGGGCACCGTTCATCAGCAGGAAGTTGAGGCTCACGGCGCTCGACACGGCGGCCGGTGGGACGAGATCGCCCATGATGGAGATCGATCCCGGCGCCCCGAGCGTCATCAGCACGCCCATCGCGAACGCGCAGGCGAGGACCGCCGGCACCGATGGCGACGGCAGGAGCGCCACGAACGCAACGAGGGCCATGACGAGGCCCCCACCGACAAACGAGGCCGCGATCAGGCGCCGTGCACCAAGCCGGTCGGTCAGCATCCCTGCGTGCAGCATCAACAGGAGCCACGGCGCCCCCATGATCGCGGAGGCCAGACCGACCAGGGCCGGCGAGTTCGTCTCGATCTGGACGAACCAGCCGAACGCGGCCATGAACAGAAAGATCCCGGTGTTGGCGAACAGGTTCGAGACGAAGAAGACGCGGAACGGGCCATAGCCGAGCGCCGGCAGACCCAGCCTGTCCAGTCCGGCGGCGTTCACGAGTGTCGTCAGCCGGTCCGTGCGTCGACGAGCGGCTTGACCTCGCCGATCAGGCGCTCGATGGTTTCGCGGTCGTACGGCCAGCCGATCTGGGGACTGAACGAGCCGACCCCGGCCTCGACGAACGGGGTCAGCCAGTCGGCGACCTGCTGCGGCGTCCCGGCCCAGAAGACCTCCAGGACGGCCGGCGGCCATTTGTGGACGGCCATGAGCTCCCCGGCCACGCGCTGCGCCTCCTCCGGCGAGGAGCGGATGATGAACTTGCAGCCGAGCATCCGCTCGATCTCGCGCTGGTCGCGCCCCTCGGTCTCGCAATGCTCACGCAGGACGGTGTCCTTGTGGCGGAACAGGTCAACCTGGTCCGTGCCGGCGAACCACTGCCAGATGTCCGCATGCCGGGCGGCCAGGCGCAGGCCGCGCTTCTCGCCCTCGGCGCCGATGACGACCGGAATGCGCTCCCCGAACGCGCCCGGGGCGTGGCGGACCGCCTCGAACTGGTACTTCTCGCTGCTGTGCGTAACCTCGCGCCCGGCTAGCAGGTCGATGACGATGGCGATCGCCTCCTCGAACCAGTCCATTCGCTGGCCCATCGTTCGGCCGGGATCGATCCCGTGAGCGACGTTCTCGAATTCGACGTTGCCGGCGCCCAGGCCCAGGATCGAACGACCACCGCTGACATGGTCGATGGTGGCGGCCATCTTCGCGACGACGCCCGGGTTGCGGAACGTGTTCGCCCCGACCAGCAGGCCGAGCCTGACCCGGCGCGTCGAGGCCGCCCAGGCCGAGAGCGTGGTCCAGCCCTCGAAGAACGGCTGATACGGATTGCCGCCGGTGGAGTAGAGATGGTCGTGGCCCCATAGGTAGTCATAGCCGAGCGCGTCGACGAGCTGCGCCGTTTCCAGTGCCTCCGCCCACGACGATCCGTAGGTCAGCACCTGCCCACCCAGTTTCAGGCTCACGTCGCCATCCTCATGTCGCGACCCGCACCGCTTGTCCGGAAACCGCCGATCGTTCCGCGGCCTCAAGCATGGCGATCGTGCGCCGGCCCTCATCGCCGCTCACCAGCGGGTCGTGACCGTCGTGAATCGCCGCGACCAGGTCCTCGAGCTGGCGCTTGTACGCCCCCAGACGCACCGGGTCGACGGCGTCAAGAGGATCGAATGGACCCTGCTCCGACACGACCTCCCAGGAATCGCCGGTGCCCAGCTTGACGGCCCCGTACGGATCCAGCGAGATCATCCCCTCCGACCCGATGATCAGCCACGGCCAGCCCGGCGTGAGGCCCGGTTTCGGGAACTCGTAGCTCATGGTGACCTGGACCAGCACGCCGGAGGTCAATTCGTAGATCACCACGGCGCTCTGTCCGACACCCGGCGGCTGGCCGGAGAAGTTGGTGATGCGGGCGAAAGCGAGGGCGGCATCGGCACCGGCAAACCAGCGGATCAAGTCACAGGCGTGCGCTGCCCAGGAGGCATACGCCGTCTGCTGCGCTGGATCGAGCTTCCATTCGTCACCACGTGCGGCGAGATCCCACCAGCCGACCTCCGCGCCGGTCAACTGGATCATCCGGACCTCGCCGATCCGGCCGGTGTCGATCAGGCGCTTGGCGGCCACCGGCGAATCGCGAAAGCGATGCTGCGACACAACCGACAGCCGCACGCCTGCGGCGCGGCAGGCCGCGACCATTTCCGTGCATTCCGCGACCGATTGGGCCATCGGCTTCTCGACCAGCAGGTGCCGGCCGGCATTCGCCGCCAGGAGTGTCTGGTCGCGGTGCCCGGCCGGGGGCGTGGCGAGCACCACGGCGTCCAGATCCGCGCGCGCGAGCAGGCTCTCGAGCGAAGGCTCCAGATCCACGCCGTAGTCGGAGGCCAACGCGGCCGCCCGGCGTCCCCCGGCGATTGCGACGAGCGCCGTGCCCGCGGCGTGGTTGGCAGCCACCTCGGCCCATGTCCGACCCATGAACCCAGACCCGACGATGCCGAACCGCACCTGGCTCACCGGACCATCTCGCCTGCCTGCGACGGAATCAGGTCCAGCCCGGCCGTGTGGAGATCGTCGATCAACTCGTACAGCCCCTCATCAGTGTCGGCCAGGCCCGGGACGCCGCAGATGAGGCCATCGAGGCCAAGCTCGACCCAGACCGCGAACTCCTCCGCCCGGGTCGTCAGGGTACTGAAGTCGGCGGACATGATCCCGGGAACGTCCTCTTGCCGCATCATGCGTTGCTTGCCGATCGACTTGAGGCCGGGGTACGGCCAGGCCGGGTTCGTGCCGCTCACGATCCCGAGGCTGGCTGGGTCGCGCCCGATCTCCTCGCAGCGCCCTCGAACGAGGGCCATCGCCTCGGCCATTTCGTGTGGCGCGGCGTCGAGGTTGATCTCGTCGCAATAGCGCGCGGCGAGCGGGAACGTGACGTTGCGGCCGTGCCCACCGATTGCCAGGCGCACATGGTCGCCGCCTCCGGTGCGGGGCGCATTGAACACGTTCTCGACCCACGCGCGCTCGCCCCGGTAGCTGAACGGCGGCTCGTCTCGTCGAGTCATCCGGCTGATGATCTCGAAGTGCTCGGACAGGATCGCCATCCGTTCCTTGAGCGACGGGAACGGCTGACCGAATGCACTCGCCTCGCTGATCTTGAAGCCCGCACCGAGACCCAGGATCAATCGCCCGCCGCTGATCGTGTCCAGGGTGGAAGCCATCTTGGCGGTCATCGCCGGGTTGCGGAACGTGGAATTGATCACCCCGAACCCGATGTCGACGCGCGGCACGGCCGCCGCGACGGCCGTATGGAGCGTGACGCAATCGAAGGCGAATCCTTCCGGATCCCACTTCGCGAGGACATGCTCCCCGGTCCAGAGCGAATCGAAGCCCAGTCGCTCGCCAAGCTTGGCGATTTCGAGGATCCGGTTCCAGGCGGCGGTCGGCGTCCAGCCGCCGAACTCGTTGAAGTAGCCCTGCGGCAAAAGGAGACCGATCTTCATGGGGTGACTCCTGTCTCTGGGGGCAGGGCCCGGCCGGCGGCTTGTTGCTGCTCCGGACTGCCATTGATCTGGTCGACGAAGTGGCACGCGACGGGATGTCCGAGGTCGGCCCCAACCTGGAGAGGCGGCCGCTCCGTCCGACATCGTTCCGGCTCTCCCAACCGTTGATAGAGCCAGCAGCGGGTGTGGAAGTGGCAGCCCGGCGGCGGGTTGGCCGGGCTCGGGATCTCGCCGCGCAGGATGATCCGGCGGCGGTGCACCTGGACCGCCGGGTCCGGGATCGGCACCGCCGACAGGAGCGCGATCGTGTACGGGTGGAGGGGAGCGCCATAGAGTTCGGCGGTCGGCGCGCTTTCCACGATTCGCCCGAGATACATGACCGCCACTTCGCTGCTGATTCGCCGCACGATCGCCAGGTCGTGGGCGACCACCAGGTAGGTCAGGTTGAGCTCGGCCTGGAGCCGTTCGAGCAGGGCCAGGATCTGGGCCCGGATGGAGACGTCAAGCGCACTGATTGGCTCGTCGGCGACGATCAGGTCGGGATGGAGGGCGAGCGCCCGGGCGATCCCGATTCGCTGTCGCTGCCCGCCACTGAACTCGTGCGGAAACCGGTCCGCCGCGCGGGCGGACATGCCCACGAGTTCGAGCAGCTCCACGACCCGCGCCGCCCGTTGCGAGCGCGATCCGATCGAATGGACTTCGAGCGGTTCCTCAACGATCGAGCGGACCGTCATCCGCGGATTGAGGCTGGAATACGGATCCTGGAAGATCATCTGGAAGCGCTGCCGGAGTCGGCGGAGCGGCTCGCCACCAAGCGTCGCGATCTCCTGGCCGTCGAACCGGACTGACCCTTTCGTGGGGTCGAGCAGCCGAACGATCGCCCGTCCAGTCGTCGTCTTGCCCGACCCGGATTCGCCGACCAGGCCCAGCGTTCGGCCACGAGCGATGGTCAGGCTGACGCCGTCGACCGCCTTGATGACGTCGCGGCTCGCCCGCCAGCCGATCCGG
>JANNQZ010000140.1:0-1627 GCA_031401015.1 Chloroflexota bacterium
CAAGGATGAACTCGTGCCGGAGGACCTCGTGGTCATCTGGCTGGACCATCCCAACGGGGTATCCATATCGGCCAATGGCCGGCAACCCTCGTCCGACCTTGCGATCCACCTCGCGGTGTATGCGGCACGCCCGGACGTCGAAGCCATCGCGCACGCGCATCTGCCGGCGTCGATGGCGCTGACGCTCGCGGGCGAATTGCCGGATCCGGCTTCGCTACCCGAAACCGAGCTGCTCCTGCCGCGGCTGCCGTTCGTCCCCCTGGGCGTGCCGGGGAGTGCGGACCTCGCGGCCCGCGTTGCCGCTGCCTTCGCCGCGCCGCCCGAGCCCTTGCCGACCGCCGTCCTCCTCGAGCGCCATGGCGCGATCGCCGTTGGGAGCGATCCGACCCAGGCGGTGGATCGGCTGGAGATGGTCGAGGTCCTGTGCCGAACGTGGCGCGATGCCCTCCTGATTCGCGCGGCACGTGCCGGACTGGGTATCGTGTCGGGACCCAGCCCAGGGTCACACACGGAGGAATCATGAATACCCGCGCCTATCTCGCCGAACTGCTTGGCACGTTCCTGTTTCTGACCATCGGCTACCTCTCCGTGGCTGCGCTCGGTGCCGCGGATGCCAACGGTCTGCTGGTCGTGCCGTTCGCCTTCGGCTTCGGTCTGCTGGCCGCGATCTTCGCCTTTAGACACGTGTCCGGCGGTCATTACAACCCAGCCGTCACGGTGGCGGCGGTGATCGATGGCCGGCTGCCGTCGACCGACGCAGCCGGGTACATCGTGGCGCAAGTCGTTGGCGCCCTGGGCGCGGGGGCTGTCGTCCTGGTCACGGCCGGTCAGGATGCGGTCGCGGCCGGTATCAATCGGCCCGGTGGCGGTGTCACCGACATCGGGGCACTGATCATCGAGGTCGTCCTGACCGCTGGCTTCGTTGCCGTCATCCTGGCCGCGACCAAACATGCCAGTGCCCTCGCTGCGCTCGCGATCCCGCTGACGCTGGTCGCGATCCACTTCGCGGCCGCGCCGTTGAGCGGCGCATCGGTCAACCCGGTCCGGTCCATCGGGTCCGCGGTGGTCGGTGGTGACATCGGCGTTCTCTGGATCTACATCGTGGCGCCGCTGGTCGGTGGCGTGCTCGGCGCGCTGGTCTACCGGTTTGCCGCCGCGGAGGCGGCCAAGGCGTCGTGATAGCCCAAGCCGTTCAGTTGGCTCAGGCCGCCCCACCGCCCGCGGTCGCGGTGGCGGTCGCGGTCGCGGATGGCACCGCGGGCGTCACGGCCGGGTCCAGCACCGGAAGCGCCCGCCCGGGTGCGGCCAACCAGCAGGCGGCCGACTGACCGCCGCCCACGTCGAACAGCGGCGGCTCCTCCAACACGCATCGATCGAACGCTTGCGGGCATCGCGGCCGGAACCGGCAGCCACTCGGGATGTGCGCGGCGTCCGGCGTCTCGCCGGCCAGGATCGTCCGGCTCGCGCGTTGTCCCGGCGTCGGCGGGTCCGGTGACGGAGACACCGAGACCAGCGCCTGGGTGTACGGGTTACGCGGCGAGCGAATGACCCGCTCGGCCGGGCCGATCTCCATGATCTTGCCGAGATACATCACCGCAATCCGGTCCGCGATGACCCAGGCCAGCGA
>JANNQZ010000141.1:0-11882 GCA_031401015.1 Chloroflexota bacterium
CGCTACCGCAGATCACAACGTCCCCACGGTTGACCGGGATCGGCCCTGGCCTGACCCGCTTTCGATCCAGCAAGTCGACGTCCTCGGCGAGAACGCGAAAGCGTTCGGCATCCCCTATTTCGGGATCGGCGACCGCCGCCAGGGAATCGTCCACGTGATCGGGCCGGAGCAGGGCCTCAGCCAACCGGGCATGACGATCGTCTGCGGCGATAGCCACACCTCGACCCACGGCGCCCTCGGCGCGCTGGCGTTCGGCATTGGCACCTCCGAGGTCGAGCACGTCCTCGCCACCCAGACCCTCCGGCAAGTGCGACCCAGGAGCATGTCGGTACAGGTCGATGGCGCGCTTGCCCACGGGGTGACCGCCAAGGACCTGATCCTCGCGATCATCAACCAGATCGGCGTGGGCGGTGGCGCCGGTCATGTCATCGAGTATCGAGGCGAGGTCTTTCGCAGCCTCTCCGTCGAAGGCCGCCTGACGGTATGCAACATGTCGATCGAGGGTGGCGCCCGCGCCGGCCTCATCGCCCCGGACGACACGACCTTCGCCTACATCGAGGGTCGGCCCTTAGCGCCCAAGGGCAAGGCCTGGGAGCAGTCGCTCGATTACTGGCGCTCCCTTCCGACCGATCCGGACGCTGAGTTTGATCGAGTGGTGACACTTCGTGGTGAATCGATCGAGCCCTTCGTGACCTGGGGCGTGACGCCGGCCCAGAGCGTCCCGGTCACCGGCCGCGTCCCGGACCCCGTCTCCTTCGCCGATCCCGCCACGCGTGAGCTGGCCCGTCGTGCTCTGGCCTACATGGCCCTGGAACCGCATACCGCGATCCAGGACATCCAGCTCGACCGGATTTTCATCGGCTCCTGCACCAACTCCCGCATCGAAGACCTGCGCGCCGCGGCGGCCATCGTCCGCGGCCAGAAGGTGGCGCACACGCTTCAGGCGATGGTGGTGCCAGGCTCCGGCCTGGTCAAGGCGCAGGCGGAGGAGGAAGGCCTCGACAAGGTCTTCATCGATGCGGGCTTCGAGTGGCGCGACGCCGGCTGCTCGATGTGCCTGGGCATGAACCCGGACATCCTCAAGCCGGGCGAGCGCTGCGCCTCTACCTCCAATCGGAACTTCGAGGGGCGCCAGGGTCCGGGTGGTCGTACCCACCTGGTCAGTCCGGAAATGGCCGCTGCTGCTGCCCTCGCCGGCCACTTCGTGGACATCCGGGACGTGCTGAAGTGAAGGCCGTCACCACGGTTCAGGGCACGGCGATTCCCCTGAACCGTTCCAACGTCGATACCGACCAGATCATCCCCGCAAGGCATCTCAAACGCATCGAGCGTACCGGCTACGGTCCATTTGCCTTCGAAGCGTGGCGCAAGGATCCTGGCTTCGTCCTCAACGACCGGCGCTATGCGGGCGCCAGGATCCTTCTCGCCCGCCAGAACTTCGGCTGCGGTTCCAGTCGCGAGCATGCCGTCTGGGCCCTTGATGGTCTCGGGATCGACGCGATCGTGGCCACGTCATTCGCCGATATCTTCAAGAGCAACTGCTTTCAGGGTGGCCTTCTCACCGTGGAACTCCCGGATGAAGACCTCGACTACCTGCTCGCGCGCGCTGAGGAGCTGCCCGCTGCCGAGCTCATCGTCGACCTCGCGTCCCAGACCGTGCGCACGGCAGACGGCACCTGGCAGCGCCACTTCGACATCGACCCATTCAAGAAGTATCGCCTCTTGCGCGGCCTCGATGACATCGCGATGACCATGGCCTACGAACCGGATGTCACCGCCTTCGAGGCCTTGCGGCCGGACTTCCTGCCCACCACGCCCGTCTGAGCCCGGGACGGTAGATATTGGCCTCCGTCCAGCGCGGCGGCCGAGTGCTTGTGTGACGATCCTCACGTGAACTCACTGGACCTGGTCGCGGTGGTCCTGGCCGTCCTGTTCATGCTGCTCGGGGCGCGATCCGGCGCCGTGCCGCAGGTTGCGGGACTGTTTGGCGCGGTGGGTGGGGGCGCCCTGGCCGTGGCGGCACTGCCGCTCCTCGCGGATCCGCTGTTGGAGGTTGACCCGGTCTTCCGGCCGTGGCTGGTGCTCGGCGGTTTGATCGGCGCCGTTAGCCTGGGCCAGGCGCTCGGATCGACGCTCGGTCGCTGGGCCGTCGGGACGCTGGGCGGCGGTCTGCTCAGCGGCGTGGATCGCCTCGCCGGGGCCGCGTTTGGCGGCGCCCAGGCTGTCCTGCTCGTCTGGCTGGCGGGCGGCCTCCTGGCAGAAGGCCCGCTCCCCAGGCTGGCGGAGATCGCGAGCCAATCGACGGTTGTGCGGACGGTCTCCGACGTCCTCCCGCCCCCAACCGAGCTCGCCGGGGAGCTTCGAACCTGGCTGGACGCGTCCGGGCTGCCCGACGTGTTCGTCGGCTTCGAGCCGGTCCCGGCGCCACCGGTCCAGGGCCCGGGCGACGCCGCGGCGGCGGCGATGGCGGCCGGTGCCGTGGCAAGCACGCTCAGGGTCTCGGCCGCGACCTGCGGCCTGACCTCCCTTGGAACTGGTTTTGTCGTGCAGTCGGACTACGTGTTGACCAATGCTCATGTCGTCGCCGGGGCGGGTAGCCAGGGAATCCGCGTTGCGACCCAGGATGGCCGGCTGCTCGACGCCGTGCCGGTCCTGTTCGATCCGGGGCTCGATGTTGCCCTGCTGCACGTCAGCGGCCTCGGCCTGCGCGCGCTTCCATTCGCCACGACGGACCCGGGCCGGGGCAGCATCGGTGCGACGATCGGTTATCCGGATGGCGGCTCGGTCACTGTGGTGGCGGCCGCGGTTGCCGGAAGCTACGCCGCGACCGGCTACGACATCTACGGGGAGGAGCAAGTCAGCCGCCAGATCCTGGAGCTTCGCGCGGCGATCGAACGGGGCGACAGCGGCGGACCGCTGATCCTGTCCAATGGCACGGTCGGCGGCGTGGTCTTTGCAGAGGCTCGAACGAGCCCGGATGTCGGCTATGCGCTCTCTCCGACAGCCGTCGCCCGGGCAATCGCGTCGGGGCTGGGCCAGGTCGCCGCGGTCGACACCGAAGCCTGCGTGCAGTGACCCTGGACCGCTCGGCGGCTCGCCCCGATCGCGCCAGGCTGTAGTCTGGAGCACCGACGACCAACCGCCGCCACGCCAGGAGATCCGCTTCGATGTCCGACGCGCCGATTGTTTCCGATCCCGGCAAGCGCCACTCCGCCGCAATCACGGATGGCCCCGATCGAGCCGGCGCTCGCGCCATGCTCAAGGCTGTGGGCTTCACCGATGCCGATCTGGCCAAGCCGCTCATCGGAGTGGGCACGACCTGGATCGAGACGATGCCGTGCAACCTCAACCAGCGCCACCTGGCCGAGTTTGTCAAGGCCGGGGTTCGGGCCGCCGGCGGCACGCCGATGGAGTTCAACACCATCGCGATCAGTGACGGCGTGACGATGGGCACGGAGGGGATGAAGACCTCGCTGGTCAGCCGCGAGGTGATCGCCGATTCGATCGAACTGGTCGTGCGCGGTCAACTGCTCGACGGGGTGGTCTGTGTGGTCGCCTGTGACAAGACCGTGCCCGCCGCCGCGATGGCCCTCGGACGGCTGGACGTCCCGGGCATCGTGCTTTACAGCGGCACCATCAACCCCGGCGTCTACAAGGGCCAGCGCAACGCGACCGTCGTGACCGTGTATGAGGCGATCGGCGCCTATCGAGCCGGCAAGATCAGCCTCGACGAACTACACGAGATCGAGAACGCGGCATGTCCCGGAGCCGGGGCGTGCGGTGGCCAGTACACGGCCAACACGATGAGCACGGTCATGGAGTTCATCGGGCTGTCACCGGCCGGCCTCAATGGGATCCCGGCCGAGGATCCGGCCAAGGAGGAGGCCGCCCGGCGGACCGGCGAGCTGGTAATGGACCTCGTCCGGCGCGACGTACGGCCGTCGTCGATCGTCACCCGGGCGGCGCTCGAGAATGGGATCGCCAGCGTCGCGGCCACCGGCGGCTCGACCAACGGCGTCCTGCACCTGCTGGCGATCGCCCACGAGTTCGGGATCCCGCTGGACATCGACGAGTTCGGGGAGATCGCGGACCGCACCCCCCTCATCGGCGACATGCGGCCGGGTGGCCGATACACGGCAACGGACATGTACGAGGCCGGCGGCGTCAGCCTCGTCATGCGCGAATTGCTCAAGCGCCCGGGCCTCCTCCACGGCGACGAACGAACCGTTGACGGGCGGACCATCGCGCAGATCGCGGCTGCGGCGGTCGCAGCACCGGGACAGAAGGTCGTGGTCCCCCTCGAGACACCGCTCAAGCCAACCGGCGGGCTGGCCATCCTGCACGGCTCTATCGCGCCCGAGGGCTGCGTCGTGAAACTAGCCGGGCACGAGCGCCGAACGCACACCGGCCCGGCGCGGATCTTCGATTCGGAGGCAGCCTGCTACGACGCGGTCCGCGGCCAACGGATCAAGGCGGGTGATGTTGTCGTGATCCGCTACGAGGGACCGGTCGGCGGACCGGGGATGCAGGAGATGCTCCAGGTCACCGCGGCACTGGTCGGCGAGGGCCTCGGCGATTCGGTCGCACTGCTGACGGACGGCCGCTTCTCGGGCGGGACTCACGGCCTGATGATCGGCCACGTCGCGCCCGAGGCGGCGCTTGGCGGCCCGATCGCGATCGTCGAGGAGGGCGACCAGATCACCATCGATGTCGACCGCAAGGCCCTCGACCTCGACGTGTCGGCCGATGAGGTCGCCCGCCGCTTCGCGCGCTGGTCGCCGCCGGCCGCGCGGTACCGGTCCGGCGTCATGGCGAAGTACGCCGCGCTTGTCGGCTCCCCGTCGCAGGGCGCCGTCACGACCGGGCCGCGGATGACGGCCAACCTCCGGATCCAGTGACCAGAGGCACGCTGCACGGCACCGGGCAGCGCGGCATGATTGGCCCTGACATGACCGCCCAGGATCGCCCGGCCAAGCTGCCCCCCGACCCGGAGGCCTACGATTCCGTCCGCGCACAACATGCCCGGGCGCGCGGCCTCGCGGCACCGTACATCGCGGGTGGGCGCGATCCGGACCCAGAGGTTGGCCGGCGCGAGGAGCGGTTCTACCTGCGCCTCCTCGTGGCGATGGTCGTGGCGGTCGTCCTTGCCGGCTTCGTGCTCGGGACGATCATCGCGCTCCTGCCGTCGGGCGGGTCATGACCCGCGCGGCCAGCGCGGCGGCCCCGTCGCGGGAGCTGGATGCGCTCACCTGGGATCGCGCGACCGATCGGCTCGTGGAGACGACCCGTGAGCTGATCCGGATTCCGTCGATCAATCCGCCGTCAGCGGACGCCCCCGCTGGTGAGCTCCTCGCCGCCCGGCGGGTTGGCGCGATGTTGGAGGATGCGGGTCTCGTGCCAGAGCTGCTGGAGCCAGTGCCCGGTCGCGGGTCGGTCCACGCCCGCCTCCGCGGGGACGGGTCCGGCGGCGCCCCGCTGTTGCTGCTGTCGCACCTGGACGTGGTGCCCGCCCCGGCGGACCGCTGGACCCACGACCCGTTCGCCGCCGACCTGGCGGACGGCTACATCTACGGACGCGGCGCGGTCGACATGAAGGGCATGGTCGCAATGGAGCTCGGCGTGGTCCGGCTGCTGACCGACGCCGCCCGGGCCGCCGGCCGCAATCCGGCCAGCGACCCGATCCCGGGCCTGCGGCGGGACGTGCTGTTCACTTGTACCGCTGACGAGGAGGCCGGTGGAGCGGCGGGCGCGCGCTGGATCGCCGAGCATCGTCCCGACTGGCTGCTGGCGGCCGGTGGACTCAACGAGTGCGGCGGGGTCGCGACCACGGTGGCTGGCCGCCGGCTCTATCCGATCCAGGTGTCGGAGAAGGGCTTCGCCGCGTACCGGATCTCCGTTCGGGGCACCTGGGGTCACGGCTCCATGCCACGCGACGACAACGCCGCCGTCCTCGCAGCCGAGGTGATCCGCCGCATGGCGGTGCCCGGGCCGACGCGGATCACGCCGGTCATGGGCCGATTTCTCGAGGAGGCGGCGGCGGCGCTCCCCGCCGAGGCGGCCTCGATCCTGCGAGGACTGGCGTCGGGCGACTCGGCACGTGCGGAAGCGGCCCTCGCCATGGCCTGCGACCCGATGTATGCCCGGGCCGTCCGCGCGCTACTGCGCGACACGATCAGCCCGGACGTCGTCCATGCCGGGGTCAAGTACAACGTGATCCCGGGTGACGCCGAGGTGGTCGTCGACTGCCGCGTCCTGCCGGGCACAACAGAAGTGGATTGTCGGGCGATGCTCGTGGAGCGCCTCGGGAGCGAGCTGGCCGCGGTGTGCGAAATCGAGCTGCTCGTCTTTGGCGCCCCGGTCGAGGCGCCGGCCGAGGGACCGCTGTTCGACCTCCTGGTCTCGACGATCGTGGACCATGACCCCGAGGCCATCCCGCTGCCGGCGATGGCACCCTTTGGCACCGATGCCAAGTCCACCGGGCCACTGGGCACCCCAACCTACGGATTCTCGCCGCTGATGCTTGACCCGGAGGAGCGTTTCCTCGAGCGCTTCCACGGGGTCGACGAGCGGGTGGCTGTGGAGGCCCTGCGCTGGGGGCTCCCGGTCCTGTACGACGTGGTTCGCCGCTTCTGCGGCTGAGTGCAGCCGCAGAAGCGTTGGCGAACCTCGGGCAGCTAGTTCTGCTCTGACGACCGGCGACGCCCAAGCCATCCGAACGTCCCGGCGCCGGCCAGGAGTCCAATGATCACGAGCAGACCCATCACGTCCGCGTTCCCGATGGGAGTGGCGGGCGCGACAATGGAGGTTGGCGGCAGTGTCGGCGCCGGCGGCGCTGCCGTGGGCGCGGGTGCCGCGAGCACGATGGCCTCCCAGTTGGTGTAGATCCCAGTGGTATCGCCGGGGACCTTGTCGTTCTGGAAGAAGTAGAGCGGCCAGCCGTCATAGGTGACCTGGGACTGGCCGGTGTCGGGGCGGATAATGGTACCGAGCTGGCCGGTCACGCTCGCATCGCCTGTCGGCGTGACTCCAGCCGGGATCGTGAGCGCCGGCCATGCTGTCAGGCAGCCGCCCGTGCACACGCTGACGCCGCTTCCGGGCACATCCTTGGTGAAGGTGTAGAGCGTCAGGCCGTTCGAGGCCGCGACCATGAGCGTGCCGAGGGATCCGATGGATGCGCCCTCGACCACCTGCGTCTGCGCCGGGACCGTGACCCCGATCTGGCCGCGAATCTCGCCACCCGGGTTGGCCGACGTATGCAGGTTGAAGTAGGTCGTGCCGGCGCGAATGGCGGCAACGGCCTGGACAAACGTGGTGACCGCTCCGGACGCAGCGAAGTTGGCTGTGGTGAGCGTTCCCGTCATCGGGCTCGGGCCGGCGGCCAGGGGCAGGATGACGCCCCCGTTGGATCCGGCCGCGCCGGTATGGATATGGGCGGCGTTGAGGGTCCCCGACAGTCCGCCATAGGTCACGACATACGTGATCGTGCTGCCGTCGGCGCTGATGACTGCGGTGCCCCTCCCGCTCGCGGAGGTGGCGACGGCCGGATTCTCCTGGAAGCCGTTGATGTCGGCGAAGTAAGCGTCACCCGCCGCCAGCATCTGGCCGCGAATCTCGCCACCCGGGTTGGCCGCCGTGTGGAGGTTGAAGTAGGTGGTTCCGGCACGAATGTCGGCGACTGCCTGGGCGAAGGTGGTGACCGATCCGGAAGCGGTAAAGTCGGCCGCCGAGAGCGTCCCGCTCATCGGGCTCGGTCCCGCGGTCAGCGGCAGGATGGCCCCGCCCTTGATTCCTGGCGCGCCGGTATGGATGTGGGCCGCGCTGACGGTCCCTGACAGTCCACTGTAGGTGACGAGGTAGGTGATCGTGCTTCCGCTGGCACTGATCACGAACGTGCCTTGGCCGGTCGCCGAGGTCGCGACCGCGGGCGTCTCCT
Organism: Chloroflexota bacterium; assembly: GCA_031401015.1. Lineage (GTDB taxonomy): Bacteria > Chloroflexota > Limnocylindria > Limnocylindrales > CSP1-4 > SPCO01. The sequence continues at coordinate 7,934 of JANNQZ010000141.1, forward strand.
GGGCGCCGGTCATCGGGCCACCGTACGCCGGTTGGGTTGGATCGGCGGCCGACGTGATGCCTGGCAAGGCCACCAGGGCCAATGTGGCGACGACCAGGGCCAGGCGGTTCCTTCGCATGTGCTGCTCCCTTCCTGTGGCCGGCGTGGCCCGCTGGGGACGGTCAGGGCCGGTACTCAGCGATACGATGACGCATCACGGCCGGTTTTGGAAGAGCGAAATCCAGCCCGCTCCGACGCGACGTATCATGCTTGGATGGCTGACCACACCGCGAGGCGCAATCGCCGCCGCGCAGGGATCGCGGCCGCCGCAACCGCGGCACTCGTGCTCCTCGCCACGGGCCCGGCCAGCGCAACGACCGTCACGATTGCGTCGGTCGACTTCCGTTTCCAGCCGGAGTCGCAGAAGGTCAAGGTCGGCGACGTCGTCCGATGGACCTTCGCGGGGGAACCGCATACCGTCACGTCCGGCTCTCCGGGGGCACTCGACGGCCAGTTCGCTTCCGGGTTCAAGAACCCGGGCGACACGTTCCTGGTGACCTTCAGTAGCGCCGGCACCTTCCCGTACTTCTGCGAGATCCATGCCGAGCAGATGGTCGGGACGATCGTCGTCGAGGCGGGCGCTACCCCAAGCCCCGAGCCCACGGCCGCCCCGACGCCCAAGCCCACCGCCGCCCCAACAGCTGAGCCGACGGCCAGGCCGACCAGCGAGCCGACCGCGGCCCCGACCGCGGCGCCCACGCTCGTGCCGACGGCGACCCCAGGTGTCGCCTCGAGCCCGCCGCGGACGGATGCTCCGAGCGTGTCGCCGACCAGCACGCCAGCGACCGCGCCAATCCAGACGTCAGCCCCGGCCACGCTCGCGCCGGCCGCCAGTGCACTCGCCTCGCTGCTGCCCAGCGCCGCGCCCGCCAACGGGCCGGAAACCGCCTCAGGCCCCGCGATCGCCGTCGGAGTGGGGGTCCTGGTCGTGCTGATCGCGGCAGGCGGCCTGATCGTGCTGGGTCGCCGTCGGCGCATCTAGGTCTGCCCCGGCCGCCCTCCCGCCTCGTCCCAGCTATTCCCGTGGCGTCCTGATGAGCCGACCGCGCCGCGAGATGGCATGCGTGGCCAGCGCCGCAACCCCCATCGCGACGACCGCCCGCTCGGCCCGAGGCAGTGGTCGCACCGCAGACAGAAATTGATCCGCGCGCGCCCGGTCGACGACGCGCAGGATGGCGTGCCCACGCGGCGTCAACCGCAAGGTCCGCTGACGTCGATCCTCTGGCTCCTCCTGGCGCTCCACGAGACGACGACGCACAAGGCCATCCACCAGCCGGCTGGTGGCTGACGGCGAGCGTCCGATCGCCTCGGCCAGTTCGCCCACCGTGAGCGTGCTGCCATCGGCCAGGACATACAGGCCCGCGAGCTGGGTGAACCCCAGGCGCAGCTCCCCGAGCTGCCCCGCAAAGCCGATCACCAGCTCCCTCCAGAGGGCTCGGCCCATCGCCACGCGTTCGCTGATCTGGCGCACGCTGACCAGGCGATTGCCGGCGGCCAGCACCGGCGCCGAAAGGTCCGCCTCGAACCGGCGGGTGATGGAGCGAACCGGCGAAGGCCGGCTCAACGGTCTTGTCATCGCCTGCCAGTGGACATCATCCAAGGGTAGAGATGCAGTCGAACGCATGCAACAGTGCATGTGATTCGCCGCGGTCGGCCGAGTGCGCCCATACCCTGTCGATCAATGTCAACGCTTGCCTTTGTCTTTCCCGGCCAGGGATCCCAGTCGGTCGGGATGGGACGTGCCCTCACCGGAGCGTCGCCGGCCGCCGCTGCCGTCTTCGCCACGGCCGACGAAGCCCTCGGGTCTCCGATCAGCCGAATGGCGTGGGAAGGACCCCAGGAGCAACTCGACCTGACCGAGAATGCGCAGCCTGCGCTGCTGGCAACCTCGGTCGCCATCCTGGCTGCGCTGCGGGAGCGCTGGGCGGCGGCCGGCCTCGAAGGGCCGCATCCCGCGTTCATGGCGGGTCATTCGATGGGCCAGTACTCGGCCCTCGTCGCGGCAGGCGCAATGTCCTTGGAGGACGGCCTCCGCCTGGTTCGCCAACGCGGTCGTGCGATGCAGGCCTCAGGCGAGGGACGCGATGGCGCGATGGCGGCATTGATCGGGCTCGACGATGCCAACCTCCCGGAGCTCGTCGCCGGCGCCCGCGCGCACGGCACCTTCGATGTCGCCAACCGCAATGCCCCAGGCCAGGTCGTCGTCTCCGGCGAACGAGCGGCGGTCGAAGCCGGCGCCGAACTGGCGCGATCGCTCGGCGCGCGGCGGGCGATCGTGCTTCCGGTGTCGGTGGCCGCACACTCGCCGCTGATGGCCGACGCGGCGGCAGCCATGCGGACCGCTCTCGCGGGTATCGACTTCCGCGATCCGACGCCCCCGCTGCTCGCCAACGCCGACGCCCGTGCGATCACGACCGCGGAAGGGTGCCGCAGGGAGCTGGTCGAACACTTGACGACCGGTGTCGACTGGATCCGCGTCGTCGAGAGCATGGCGGCTGCGGGGGTGACCACCTATGTCGAGATCGGCCCGGGACGTGTCCTCACCGGCCTGCTCAAACGCATCGTTCCCGACGCCGAATTGATCCCGGCCGATGACCCAGCCTCAGCCGAGCGGTTGCTGGCCCTGGCGGCTGTCCCGGCCTGATCTCGACCTGGCCTACCCACCCTAACCGCCGACTAGCCTCAGGGAGACCGTCATCATGCGCAGACCCGACTACGAGCGCAGAGTCGTCGTGACCGGCCTCGGCGTGATCAGCCCGGTCGGCAACGACGTCGCGACCGCCTGGTCCAACCTGGTCAACGGCGTGTCCGGGCTGGGCGCGATCACCCATTTCGATCCCTCGCCGTATGAGGCGAAGTTGGCCGGCGAGGTGCATGACTTCAGGGCCGGTGACTGGATGGATGCGAAGGCTGCGCGACGGAGCGAGTCCAGCCTGCATTTCGGCGTCGCTGCCGCGAAGCAGGCGCTGACCGATTCTGGATTCGAGCTGACCGACGAGAACCGGACCGAGGTCGGGAGGTCATCTTCTGGATCTCGATGATCTATTGCGCCGGCCACGCGGTGCTCTCGGCCGGCGATCACTACGCGGTGGGCATGTACCTCGGCCTCGCGCTCATTGCCGTCGGATCCGGCGGCATCAAGCCCTGCGTGTCCGCGAACGTCGGCGATCAGTTCAGTAGCGCCAACGCGCACCTGGTGCCGAAGATCTACCAGATCTTCTATTTCAGCATCAATTTCGGGTCCTTCTTCTCGACGCTCTTGATCCCGTGGATCTACAACAACCCCGCCTTCGGGACGTGGGCCCCCACCTTCGCGTTCGGCCTCCCTGGCATCCTCATGGCCGTTGCCACGCTCGTCTTCTGGATGGGCCGGAACAAGTTCGTGAAGGTCCCGCCGAAGCCCGGCGGAATCCTCGGGTTCATGGACTTCATCACCGCCGTCTTCTTCTTCCTCCCGTTCGCGGCGTGGGCCTTCGGCTGGGAGTTCATCCATAAGGCAATGACCGGTTCCTCGCTGGCGGCTCCGTTCACGCCGGCCGTGGCGGCGATTCCCGCGAACACCGCACCGGAGATGATCCAGAAGGTGACCGAGGCCGCCGCCGCCGCCGCGGCATCCGCCGGAGCGGACTGGGCCTCGCGCCTGGTCATTCTCGGCTTCGCGGTGGTTTCGGTCGGCGTCGGCCTGGTGATCTTCACCAAGCGCCAGGCGAAGCAGCCCGACCCCGGCTTCCTCGCGGTTCTGGTCTACTCGATTCGCCATCAGAAGGATCGCAAGTCGGGCGAGGGCTACTTCAGCGTCGCGAAGCCGGTCTACGGCGACGAAGCCGCTGACGGCCCCGCCGCCGTGCTGCGCATCATGCTGGTCTTCTCGATGGTGAGTGTCTTCTGGGCGCTCTTCGACCAGCATTCG
>JANNQZ010000142.1:0-1585 GCA_031401015.1 Chloroflexota bacterium
CCGGTCATCGTCGATCCATTCAAGGCGCTCGAATCGGACGCATTCGTCCTTCGGCCGGACCGTGGGCCGGACAAGCAGACCAATCACATCTGGCACTGGGAATCCGGCGACCGGGCCGCCGCGGATGCCGCACTTGCGGCGGCCGAGGTGACCGTCTCCCAGGACATCTACATCCCGCGCATCCACGTCGCGTCGATCGAGACGTGCGGCTGCGTCGCCGATTGGAATCCGGTCCGCCAGCAGCTCACGCTCCACATGACGTCGCAGGCACCCCACGCGATCCGGACGGTGCTGGCACTCGTCGCCGGGGGCGCTGGTCTGCCCATCTACGAGCACAACATCCGCGTCATCACGCATGACATCGGTGGCGGCTTCGGGGGAAAGGTGCCGGTCTACCCGGGGTACGTTCTTGCCGTCGCCGCCTCGTTCCTCACCGGCAAGCCCGTCAAGTGGATCGAGGATCGGTCCGAGAACCTGCAGGCGGACTCGTTCGCCCGCGACTACCACATCCACGCGGAGATGTCGGCGACCAAGGAAGGCAAGATCACCGGGCTCAAGGTCAAGACCATCGCCGACCACGGCTACACCGACGCCGCGGCCGATCCGTCCAAGTTCCCCGCCGGCCTGTTCAACGTGATCACGGGCTCGTACGACTTCCCCGATGCGTTCGTCGAAGTCGACGGGGTCTACACGAACAAGCCGCCTGGCGGCGTCGCCTACCGCTGCTCGTTCCGGGTGACCGAGGCCGTCCACGCCATCGAGCGGATGGTCGACATCCTCGCCCACGACATCGGGGTGGACCCGGCCCAGCTCCGGATGGAGAACTTCATCCAGCCCGAGCAGTTCCCGTACAAGACCCCGACCGGCTGGTCGTATGACTCGGGGAATTACCCGGCGGCCCTCCAGAAGGCCATGGACATGATCGACTACGCCGGGCTCCGGCGCGAGCAGGCAGAGAAGCGCGAACGCGGCGAGCTGATGGGCATCGGCATCTGCAGCTTCACCGAGATCGTCGGGGCCGGGCCGTCGCACGACTTCGACATTCTTGGGCTCAAGATGAACGACGGCGTCTTCATCCGGGTCCACCCGACCGGCAAGGTGCACGCGCAGATCTCATCGCAGACCCAGGGCCAGGGCCACGAAACCACCTATGCCCAGATCATCGCCGAGGAGCTCGGCTTCCCGGTGCAGGACATCAAGATCGAGTACGGCGACACCGATAAAGCGCCCTACGGCCTGGGAACGTACGGCTCCCGCTCGACGCCAACGTCGGGCGCCGCCGCCTCGATGGCGTCGCGCAAGATCCAGGCCAAGGCCCGGACGCTCGCCGCCCACCTGCTCGAGGCATCCGAAGAAGACCTCGACTGGGAGCCGGGCAAGTTCAGCGTCAAGGGGTCACCGGACCGGTTCAAGACGATCCAGGAGATCGCCTTCGCGGCCTACACCAACTTCCCGCAGGGGATGGAGATGGGTCTTGAGGCGGTCGACTACTACGATCCGCCCAATCTGACCTTCCCGTTCGGCAGCTACATCTGCGTTGTTGATATCGACAAGGGGACCGGCCGGGTCAACGTCCGTCGCTTCG
>JANNQZ010000143.1:0-4287 GCA_031401015.1 Chloroflexota bacterium
CGTGCCGCGCGAGACCGCCGGTGACGTAGGCATGGGCGGTGGCATAGGCGTAGACAAATCCCGAGCAGGCAGCCGACACGTCCATCGCCGCCGCCGAGGTGTTACCGATCGCCTCCTTGACGAGCGCCGCGGTCGACGGCATCCAGTAGTCCGGCGTGAGGGTGGCGACCAGGATGAGGTCGATGTCGTCCGGCCGGAGACCCGCGGTGTGGATGGCGCGCAGTCCGGCGACGGCGGCCATGGACGCGGTGGTCTCGTGGGCCGCGGCCACACGGCGCTCGCGGATGCCGGTTCGCGCCACGATCCATTCGTCGGAGGTGTCGACCATCCGCTCCAGGTCACGGTTGGTCAGGACCTGGCTCGGGGCATAGCGGCCCCAGCCGGTGACATGGGCATGGCGAACGGGCGGTTTGGCGGGTGGGTTGGCGGGCTGGCTCGCGTTGTGGCTCATGGATTGGCTCACAGCGGCTCGACCTCGATGAGCGGCTGTTTCGCCTTGACCAGCGCGCCGCTTTCCGCAACGACGCGGATCACGCGCCCGGCGAGATCCGATTTGATCTCATTGAACAGCTTCATCGCCTCGATGAGCCCGATAACCTGGCCGACTGCCACCTCGCCGCCGACCTGCACGTATGGCGCGGTGCCGGGCGCAGGCGACGCGTAGAACAGGCCGGTGAGCGGAGCCTTGATTGACGGCACGCTCGGTGGGACAGGCTCGCGTCCGGGGACGCTCGGCCCGTCGTGGTGCACGTTGGCGGGGTTTGCGGCGCCGGACCCGTGGGCGGCGTCGGCGCCGGAGGTCGAGCCCGCCTGGCCGGCAGGCGCGGCCGACGCAACAGCCTTGCGCAGGACCAGGCCGGTTCCGCCCGATTCGACCGCGATTTCAGTCAGGTCAGAACGCTGGAGGAGAACGGCCAGGCGATCGATGAGGTCGAGCAGATCTGAGGTGGCGCCGTCCGTCGACACGGGCGGGGCCGCGTTGGGTTTCGGATCCGTGGTCGGCGGGTGGGCCAGTTTTGCATTCGCGGTCGCGGCGGGGGCCGCACTCGGCTCGCGGGCGGCCGGCGTGGCGGGCTCGGGCCTGGCTCCCACCGGCTCGGCGTCCGTCACGCGTCCCACCGGGCAAACACGAGGGCCGTGTTCTGGCCGCCAAACCCGAACGAGTTGCTGAGCGCGGCGCGAATATGGCGAGTCGCGGCCACGCCGGGGGTCAGGTCCAGACCATTCGACCCGGGGTCCGGGTCAGTCAGGTTGATCGTGGGCGGCACGCAGCCGGTTCGGATCGCCATGATGGTCGCAATCGCCTCGATCGCCCCCGCGGCCCCCAGCGTGTGGCCGAGCATCGACTTGTTGGCGGTGACGGCAACCCGCCCGGCGTCGTCGCCAAAGATGGTTCGGATCGCCTGGAGCTCGGCCTTGTCGCCTTCCGGCGTCGAAGTCGCGTGGGCGTTCACATGGTCGATATCGGCCGGCGTGAGATCCGCCTTCTCCAGGGCCCGCCGAGCCGCCCGAACCGCGCCGATCCCGCCGGGAGCCGGCAGGGTGATGTGCGAGGCGTCCGCCGTCGCAGCGTAGCCGACCAGCTCGGCGAGGATCTCAGCGCCGCGGGCTCGGGCATGGTCGAGCGCCTCGAGGATCACCACTCCGGAGCCTTCGCCCATCACGAAGCCGTCCCGCCCCTGGTCGAACGGACGCGACGCGGTCGCCGGGTCGTCATTCCGGGTGGACAAGGCGCGCATCGCGGCGAAACCGCCGACCATCGCCTCGTAGATCGGCGCCTCCGTGCCGCCCGCGACCATGACATCGGCGTCGCCGCGCCGGATGATCTCGCTGGCCTCACCCAGCGCGTGCCCACCGGTGGCACAAGCGGAAACCGTCGTGAAGTTCGGCCCGGTCATCCCGAACGCAATTGCGACCTGGCCGGCTCCGACGTTGGCGATACCCATCGGCACGAGGAACGGGCTGATCCGGTCGGGGCCGCGCAGCGCATTGGTCACAAAGCCATCGATCAGCGAGCCAACGCCACCGATTCCGGTGCCAAGGATCACACCGGTCCGCTCGGCAAGCTCGCCCTCGAACCGTTCGGGCAGACCGGCCTGATTGAGGGCCTCGCGCGCCGCCACCAGGCCGAACTGGGCGTATCGATCGGTGCGCCGGAGCTCCTTGCGATCGAGCACGCTGGTCGCATCGAAGTCGCGGACCTCGCCGGCCATCCGGGACGTCAGGCGCGACGGATCGAACGCCTCGATCGTGCGAACGCCGGAGCGTCCGGCGACCAGACCCGCCCACGTGTTGGCCAGATCGTTGCCCAGCGCCGTGACCATGCCCATGCCGGTCACCACAACGCGACGCCGCTCCGTCACAGGGCCGCCTCTGCCTTTGCGGCCCGCCAGGGCGGTGCAGCGCAAGGCGGAGCCGAGCACGGGAGCGAGCGCACCCCAAGGTGCGTGAGCGAGCGCGCGGAGGCGACAACGCGGCAATGCGCCGTCATCGCGGGCCGTTCATCGGACCAGTTTTCCAGTCCGGACAGTGGCAGCTCGATAGACGTCGCCGGGGAGGCCGCGGGCGGAGATCGCGTTGGCGACGGTGAGCACGTCGAACTCGGTGCGCTTGATCGCAGCCGTGACTTCGCCATCGGCGATATCGAGCAGGGCCCAGGACGCCGTCGGGTCCCCATCGAACACGTAGCCCGCCGAGCCGGCGTTGACGATGAGCTTCCAACCGAGGTCCCGTACTTCGGGAAGATGAGTGTGGCCACAGGCGATGACGCGTGCGTCCGTGCGCGAGGCCCGCTCGATGACAACGCTGCCTTCGAGGACCTGGTCGAACCCGGCTGTCTGCGACCCTGGCGAGGCATGGCAGACCAGGATCATGGTCCCGTCATCGGCGCGCAGGCGGCGCTCGGTGGGCAGCCTTCGAAGCCACGCGATTCGCTCGTCGCCGAGCGCGTCGTGGGCCCACTCCGCGGCGACCTGGAACGCCTCTGGGACGCCGTCAGTCATCCACGGGAACGCGGCCGAATAGTCGAAATCGGCGACTGCGATGTCCGTGTTGCCGCTGACGATCGTGGCGCCGTCCCCCTCCATGGTCCGCAACAGGTCCACGGTTGCGGCGGGTTCGGGGCCGTTGAGCACGAGGTCCCCCGCGATCGCCACGAGGTCCGGCTTTTCAGTGCGAATGGCTTGCCGCACGGCTTCGAGCGCGGACGCGTTGCCGTGCACATCGGACAGGATGACGATCCGGGTCATCTGAGCACGCCTTCGCGCGGGATGATAAAGCTGAGGGACGCCTCACAGGCCGTTTCACCGTCAACGCTGGCGACGCCGCGGCCCCGACCGAACCGGCCTCCGAGTTTGTCCATGGTGATCTCGAGGCGGAGCGTGTCACCGGGGCTCACCACGCGCTTGAAGCGGCAGTTATCAATGCCGGCGAACAGCCCGATCCGGTCGCCAAAGCCCGCCTGCTTCGCGACGTAGACCGCCATGGTCTGGGCCAGCGCCTCCACCTGGAGGACTCCGGGCATCACCGGCATTGTCGGGAAATGGCCCTGGAAATACCACTCGGCCGCGGTGACGGCCTTGATCCCGACGATCCGCCGGGCGTCGGGGTCGTATTCGATGATCCGATCCACGAGCAGGAACGGCCAGCGGTGCGGGATGAGCGCCTGGATCTCCGCGGTCGTGTGAATGATGCTGGCGGTCACAGTGGCAGTGTCACCCGTCGGCCGACCGAGGAGCGACGAGGTCTGTGCAGGTATGCATCGCGCCGGCACCGGTCATCTGGGCGCCCGTCACGTGCGCGCCGCGGCGGCCAGAAATGCCGCGCTCCCGACTCGATCGAGCAGGTTGGTGGTCATGCGGCCTCCCAGGAAGGTTTCGTTGAGCAGCATCGCCTGGTGGATGGCGATGTTGGTGGCGAGGCCATCGACCACGAGTTCGTCCAGGGCCACGCGGCTCCGGGCGATGGCCGTGGTCCGGTCCGGGCCCCAGACGACCAGCTTGCCCAGGAGCGAGTCGTAGAACGGCGGCACGTCGTAGCCGCTGTAGAGGTGCGAATCCATGCGCACGCCCGGGCCGCCGGGGGCGTGGTACCGCTCAACGATCCCGGCACCCGGGCGGAAGTCGTGGGACGGGTCCTCGGCGTTGATCCGGAATTCGATGGCGTGGCCAGTGAACGTGACGTCTGGCTGGCTGAAGCCGAGCGGCTCTCCGGCCGCGATCCGGATCTGGGTGGTGACCATGTCGATCCCCGTGAGCATCTCCGTGACCGGGTGCTCCACCTGGATCC
>JANNQZ010000144.1:0-1751 GCA_031401015.1 Chloroflexota bacterium
GTCTGTCGTCCGCCGGAGTCGGTGGCCGTCAGGGCCAGCTCAAGATACGACGGGTAGTCGTGATCGGGCGTCACGAACGACCCGCTGCTCACCCCCGCCCACGATTGGATCGTGTGTGGATGGCAGCTCGACGGACAGTGCTGGAGGACCAGCGTCCAGGTCAGCCCGCTGGCGGGTATGGCTGCGCCCGTGTCATCGGTTGCACGACCGCTGAAGCCGATCGACTGCCCGACCGTCCAGGCGAGCGCCGAGCTCGGAGTGTCGATGACCGGATTCGGGAGCGAATCGTCGACGAGCATATCGAGGCTGGTCGTTCCGGTCAGGGCAGCCGGATCGGAGACCTGGAGCCCGACCGCGTGGGTCCCCGAGGTGGTGAATGTGTAGCTCGGCGTCGGCGATGTGGAATCGTTGTACAGGCCATTACCGTCGAGATCCCAGGCGTAGCTCAGCGCCTCACCCTCTGGGTCGCGGGAGCCCCGGCCGTCGAACGACACGAGCAGCGGCGACGGGCCCGACGACGGGTTCGCCGTGATCACCGCGACGGGCGGCTGATTTCCAGTGCCGTAGCTGATCCGGTGGACGGTTCCGCCCTCGTAGTCGACGTAGAACAGGTCTCCGCCGGGCCCGATCTCGAGGTCGACCGGGTTCGAGGCGCCCGCGATGAAGGTTTCGATCTGGGAGGGGTCGGGCAGGCCGTTGCCGCCCTGCTTCATGGCCCAGATGCAGTTTCGAGAGTGATCGGCGAAGAACAGGGCCCCGTCGTAGGCCGCTGGGTACGGTCCGCCTTGATAGAAGGCCAGGCCAGCGAGGGCGGTGCTCCCTGACGGGCAGGACTCGCCGGGCACCACCTGCGACGCGGGCCCGTAGGCGTAGTACGGCTGGAGCAGGCCGGCCGGTGCGGCATACAAGCTGGAGCATTGATCAAGGCCCGCCGACGCGAAGCCGGATTGCTGTCCGTAGCCTTCGAAGCACGGCCAACCAAGATTGGCCACCGTCGAGGTCAGGGGATCGGCGATCCGGTCAATCTCATCGACGTCATTCCAACCCACGTCGCCGACCCAGACCTCGTTCGTCCCTGGGCGGATGGTGAAACGGAATGGATTCCGCGCGCCGTAGCCGACGATGCGACGGGCATTCGCGTCCGAGCTCGACGCCAGGGGATTCGTCGGGAGCCCGGCACCGGTCGCAGGATCGACCCGCAGGATCGAGCCATTGAGCACAACCGGCTCACCGGCCGGCCGCCGCACGCTCTGGGTTCGTAGCGACCCGCCGCGGGCTGTGGGCGCCGTCTGCGTACCGCCCACTCCCGACGGTGGATCGCCGCACGGGTTCTTCTGAACGGGACTGCCGGCACTCCCACCAAACTGGCCGTAGTCGACGTTGAGCCAGCTGGCCCCATCCCCAGCGGAGACATAGAGCGCACCGTCCGCCCCGAAGCGCAGGTCGCCCAGGGAGTGGCTCGGGAACTGCTGGCACCAATCCTCGATCAGCACGGTTTCAGGGCCTGTGGCCACATTGCCCGATGCCGTCAACCGCGACAGACGGCCGCCGATGACGCAGCCGTCGGTCGTGGGCCCCGGTGGGGAAGGACACGCGTCGTTCCAGCGCGGGACGCTCGCCCCGACTCCTCCATCCAGGGCATAGAGCACGTAGACATACGGGTTGGTCGGGAAGTTCGGGTCCAGCGCCATGCCAAGGAGCCCTCGATCCCAGTAGTCGTGCACGCGATCACGCAGGTCCGCGAAGACGTC
>JANNQZ010000145.1:0-7453 GCA_031401015.1 Chloroflexota bacterium
CACCGTCGCGGAGCTCGAAGCCGGCGGTCAGCCGCTGGAAGGGGCCATCGCCCTCTACGAGCGCGGTGTCGCCCTCCAGGCCCGCTGCGAGAAACTGCTCGCCGACGCCGAACTGCGGGTCCAGCAACTCGTCGCCAGAGCCGGCGGCGCGCTGGAGACAAGAGACGTACGTCCGGAGGATGCGGCCGACGAACCATAGGCTGTGCGGCAGGGAGCGCCGGGCCTCGACCGCCGGCCGTCTGAGAAACAAGCGACCTGCAGGGATCAGGTTTACAATCCCCGCTGGCGCCGACCAGGCCATTTTCGGCGCCGAGCCCATCACACTTCGACCTGATGACTCGTCAGCGCGACCAGAACCGGCGGTCTCCAGCCGGCGCACCCAGGAGTCGATCCAGCGTGCCGATCCTGCCCACGCTCCAAGGCCCAGCCGATCTTCGTCGGCTCGATGAAGCTGACCTCATCGCGCTTGCCGTCGAGCTACGCGAAACCATGGTGCGGACCGTCGCGGTCACCGGCGGCCACCTTGGTTCGTCGCTCGGGGTGGTTGAGCTCACGATTGCCCTGCACCGGTTGCTGGAGTCGCCGCGTGATCGGATTGTCTGGGACACCGGCCATCAGGCCTATCCGCACAAGCTCCTGACCGGGCGTTTCGAGCGCTTCGGAACGCTGCGGCAATTAGACGGCGTGGGTGGCTTTCCCCGGAGGTCCGAGTCGCCGCATGACGTATTCGATGGCGGCCATGCCGGGACTGGGCTATCGATCGCCGAGGGGCTGGCGGAGGCTCGTGACGTTCGGGCCGGGGATGAGCGAATTGCAGTGGTCGTGGGTGACGCGGCGCTCATGAGTGGCCTGTCACTGGAGGCCCTCAACGACATCGGCCATCGCCAGACACAGATGCTGATCGTGGTCAATGACAACGAGATGTCGATCAGCCCGACGGTCGGCGCCTTCTCGCGCTACCTGTCGGAGATCAAGTTGTCCCGGACCTGGCGCCAGAGCAAGGGCGCCTACGACCGGGCGGTGGAGCGAATCCCGGTGGTCGGCGGATCGGTCCTGGAGCTGAGTCGTCGGCTTCGTCGGACGGTCGTCACGTTCGCCCAGCCAGGGCAGTTGTTCGAGGATCTCGGGATCACCTACATCGGCGCTGTGCCCGGGCACGACATCCATGCGCTGCTCGAAACGCTGGAACGTGCGCTGGCCCTGCCTGGCCCGACGATCGTTCATGTCCGGACCCAGAAGGGTCGGGGTTTCCGGCCCGCCGAGGCGGATCAGGTCGGTTTCCATGGCGCCGCACTGCCCCCGATCCCGGCGCCGGACGCCGATGACGGTGCCCGATCGCCGCTCCCGACCGAATCGATCAGCGAGGATGCCGCGCCGCCGCAACCGGCGATCGCGGCACCCCGGAAGAACCCCAATTTCACGGCGGTGTTCGCGGCCGAGCTGATCGAGCTCGCCCGGACCGATCCCCGGATCGTGGGGATTACCGCGGGGATGCCGACCGGGACCGGAATGTCGCAGTTTCAAGCCGCATACCCGGACCGGTTCTTCGACGTCGGCATCGCCGAGCAGCATTCGATGACATTCGCGACCGGCTTGGCGATGGGTGGCCTGCGGCCCGTCGTCGCGCTCTACTCCACCTTTCTGCAACGTGCGTTCGATCAGACGGTCCACGATGTCTGCCAGAACGACCAGCCGGTCCTGATCGCCGTGGATCGAGCCGGCCTCGTGGGTGAGGACGGCACCAGTCACCAGGGCATGTTCACCCTGACCGCCCAGCGGCAGCTGCCGAACCTGGTCATTGCGTCACCCCGGGATGAGCAGGAACTCCGCTCGCTCCTGCACACCTCGTTCGCGCAGGATCGCCCGTTCGCTCTCCATTACCCGCGGGATGCCGGCCTCGGCTTGGCGCCAGTCACGCCCGCGGCCATTCCCGTTGGCCAGGCCGAACTGCTACGGGAGGGTCACGATCTTCTGTTCGTGGGCTTCGGGCCGATCGTCATGCGCGCCCTGGAAGCGGCGCGCGAACTCGAACTGGAAGGCTGGAGTATCGCGGTTATGAATGCCCGGTTCGCGAAGCCGCTCGACAGCGCGATGATCCTCGGGCAAGCCGTCGGCAAGCGGCTGATCGTTACCTTCGAGGAGAGCGTGCTCAGCGGAGGATTTGGCAGCGGGGTGCTCGAACTGCTCGAGGAAGCCCGACTAGCTCACGCCGTCTACCGGGAGGTCCTGGTCCGGACGATTGGGATCCCCTCGGATCGTTTTGTGGACCACGGCTCCGTCGCGGATCTCCGCCGCACGCTTCGCCTGGATCCTGCCGGGCTGGCCGATCAGGTGCGCGAGACACTGCGCGTCCTGGGGGCGGTCCCCAGCCGAACGACGGTGTCCACCGGCTGAGGCCAGCAACCGCCGTCGAGCCGGCAACCGCTAGCGAGCCGGCCGCGGTGGCCGACGCGGACGCCCGCCTCGATGGCGACACCCGCGACTGCGAGTCGACGCCATCCGGCGAAGACGCTGCTGCGCCATGCGTGGATCACTCAAGATGGACACCCGCGACTGCGAGTCGACGCCATCGGCGTAGCACACGACTTGGGCCCGTTGCCCATGAAAGGGGTGCTCACCAGTCGCGGAGGAGTCCCTCGTGGTCGCCAGCGGGTGTCTCATACCCCAGCTGTCGCCTGCCAGTCGCGGGCAATACCGGCCTACCTATCGGCCCAGGGCAACGCGTCGCGGCGGGAAGCGCATCAGCGTTGCCTTGTCGCCTTCCAAGTGCATCCAGACGATGCCGGCACCGGGCCATCCCGCCACAGGAGTCGTGAGTGCCTGGACAACTTCTTCGGTCCGGGCCGGATACGCCGCCGCCAACGTCGCCTGATATCTCCGGGCGATCTCTCGCGTGTCTACCGTCGATCGCAGAATAAGCAGCCTCGAAATCGTGCGGTCGGTCAGCGCCGGTGTCTCGAGCGTGACTCGATGGGCGAGCCAATCAGCCTTCTCCGCCATCCATCGAAGCTGTTGCTCAAGTCGCCGAAGTTGCGATTGCGCCTCGACGGCGACGATGGCCGGGCCGACCCGGTCCGTCAGGACGACGTCGATGACGCCCCGCGGCGGGTGGCTGACCGGGACCTCCGGATCCGCGAGCCAGCGAGGATCGAGCTCGCGCAGGAACGTCTCCACCATGGGGGCCTGGAAACGGTCGTGCAGGCGCGGGCCTGATCCAGAAAAGTAGCGAAGACTCAAGTCGGCACCGAGGGCGACGCCGATCGCCATCAGGACATCGAGGCTCGGCCGCGCCTTCCCAGCCTCGATCCGGGCAATGTGCGATCGATGGACGTCGACCACCCTGGCGACTTCACTCAGCGATACGCCCGCGTCGGTGCGCATGACCCTGATCGCGTCGCCGTGGTCGATCCGAGCCTTGCGCGCTCGACGGACTGTCTCGCGAGCGACGTGGGTTTTCGAGATTGGCATGCGCCAATGAAACTCCAGGGTCCTTACCTGGGGCTTATCTGTGCTCGTCGGGGTCGCCGGACGCTCAACGCGACTGGTAGGCGACGCCGCGTGTTGGAGACGAGTCGAATTCGTTGTGTGGGCGCGGGCGGGAGGTCCTTGACCACAAGGTGCGACAGTGTGTCGACACTTCCGATCGAGGGAGCCCCCGCAGACGTCCTGGGCCCTGAACCGCGACGAGGAGTCGCGCCTTCCCGTCCGATGCATTGGGAGCTGGCCATTCATTTGGTGCAAGGCGTTCGTTGGGAGCTGGCCATTCATTTGGTGCGAGGCGTTCATTGGGAGTTGGCCATTCATTTGGTGCGAGGCGTTCATTGGGTCGGGGCCGGTGATTGGCCCGACTACCGGCCTGCCCATTCGCGCGGCTCGCTTGGTTCTTTAGAACGTCCAGGGCCTTTCGACTTCCACGACCTCCGCGCCTGATGAGCCGGAAGTGAGGGCGAGTGAAGCCCCGTGTGACACGATAGGCGGGTGAGCCCCGTCAAGGCGACCCGCGTCCGACTCGACCAGCTCCTGGTGGAGCGTGGTTTGGTGGATTCACGCTCGCGCGCCCAGGCCCTGGTGCTGTCCGGCAAGATCGGAGTGGGGGAGGGCGATGCCGCTCGTCACGATCGCAAGCCCGGTGACCTTGTCTCCTCGGACGTTCCGCTGACCATCGAGGCGTCGGATCCGTACGTCAGCCGAGGCGGCCACAAGCTCGCCGCGGGTCTCGATGCGTTCGGGATCAACCCGGCGGGCGCAGTTTGCCTCGATGTCGGAGCGTCGACGGGTGGTTTCACGGACGTTCTGTTGCAGCGCGGTGCAGCACGGGTCTACGCTCTCGACGTGGGACGCGGACAACTCGCCGACTCGCTCCGAAGGGACCCCCGTGTCGTCTCGATGGAGCGAACCAACGGTCGTGCACTGACACCGGCATCCCTGCCCGAGGCCGTCGCCCTTGCCGCGATTGACGTCTCCTTTATCTCGCTGGGCATGGTGCTCGGGCCGGTCGCGTCAACGCTGGCGCCGGGCGGCCAGATCATTGCCCTGGTCAAGCCCCAATTCGAGGCGGGTCGTGGCCGGACTGACCACGGTGTGGTGTGGGACCCGGCTATTCATCGGGAGGTCCTGGACCGAACTTTGGAGCAGGCAAGGGCCGCCCAGCTCGGCGCCCGTGCGGTGATCGCATCCCCGCTGACCGGTCCCGCAGGCAATCGGGAATTCCTGGTGCATCTGGCGCCTGGACCAGGGTGTGCCGAGATTGGCGAGCGAATTGCCGAGGCGATCGGCCGGTGACCGTGACCCGGATCGGATTCGCGTACAACCCGACGATCGAGGCCGCCGTCGAGCTCGGTGCCCGGGCCGCCGGCTGGTGCCAGATGCGTGGCATTCGGCACTGGCAGGCACCGTCTGGCGAGACCGAAACCCTGGTTCGCGAACTCAGGACCACGGATCTGCTGGTGGTCCTGGGCGGCGACGGGACATTCCTGCGCGCGGCCCGCGCTGTCGCCGAGGTCGACGTTCCGCTGCTCGGGATCAACCTGGGCAAGGTTGGCTTCCTGTCAAAGGCCGAAGCCGCCGACTTCGAGCAGGTCCTCAAGCTGATCGCCGAGGGCGACTATCGAATCGACGAGCGGATGACCCTCGAAGGCCGGATCCTGCGCAAGCAGGAGGCCCGCCGCGAACCACGCGCAGAGCAACCTGCCAACACCCGCCACTTCGCGCTCAACGACATCGTCGTCGCCCGCGGTTCATTGGCCCGGGTCTGCCGCCTGGACGTCGCGATCGATGACTCCCACCTCGCGACGTTCATTGCCGACGGCCTCGTCGTGGCGAGCCCCACCGGATCCACCGGCTACTCGTTCTCAGCCGGCGGGCCGATCGTCGATCCGGTTAGCCGCAACCTGATCGTGACCCCGATCGCGGCCTATCTGTCGGCCATCCGCTCGGTGGTCGTCAGTCCCACGCAAGTCGTGCGCTGCACCGTGGTCGATGCCTACGAGGCGCTGGTGTCGGTCGATGGCCGCGAGGACATCCCGCTGGATGTTGGCGACATTGTCGAAGTCCGAGCCGTGGAGCGCCCGATTCGGCTGGTGGAGCCGCGTGGTGCCCAACCCTTCTGGGATCTCTTGCGCCACAAGGTGGCGCTGCTGCCCTCGTGAGCGCCAACCCATGAGCGCCAGCCGGGAAACCGGCCGCCTGCTGGAGCTGACGGTCACCAACCTGGCCCTGATCGACCGCCTGCGGCTGATCCTGGAACCCGGGCTGAACGTGATCACCGGTGAGACCGGCGCCGGGAAGAGCCTGCTGATCGATGCCCTCGGCCTGGTCACCGGCGCGCGTGCGGACACGAGCCTGATCCGGCACGGGTCCGAAACGGCGCGCGTCGAGGCCTTGTTCGATCGGCTGCCCGAGCCGCTGATCGCCGTCCGCGAGGTGGCTACCGGAGGACGCTCAACGGCGCGGATCGACGATCTGGCCACAACGGCATCTCGCCTGGCGGACGAAGTGGGACCGCTTGTCGAGATCCACGGCCAGCACGATCAGCAGCGGCTGCTGGACGAGCGGTGGCAGCGTGACCTGCTCGATGCCTACGGAGGACTCGCTACGGAACGGGCCGCCATGGCTGACGCCGTCGAGCGCTGGTTGGCGAATCGCTCGGCCATCGCTGAATTGGCGATCGATCCGCGCGACCTCGCACGACGCCTGGATGAGCTCGAACACGAGGTGGCCGAGATTGCGGCCGCGCGACTTCGGCCCGGTGAATCTGATGAGATCCGGACCCGGCTGACCGCGGCCCAGCACGGCGAGGCGATTGCCCGCGGAGCGGCCGCGGTCCTGGATGCCCTGACGGCCGATGCCCTGCTGGCTGACACTGCCGGTGCGCAAGGTGCGGGCGCCGGTGCCCGCGAGGCCACGGCAGTGGCACTGCGCGAGGCCCGCGGTCTGGCACGCCTGGATGAACGGTTCGCGGTTCTCGCCGAGCGATTGGCCGGATTGGAAGCTGAATTGACCGATGTCGCCTCCGAAATCCGAAACCTGTCCGATGGCATCGACCACGACGCAAGCGCATTGGCGAACCTGGAGGAGCGGCTGAGCACGATCTACGCGCTTGAGCGTCGATACGGCGAGGACGAATCTGCGGTCATGGTTCATGGCGAGCGCGCGCAGACGGAGCTGGAGCGACTGCGTGGCCTGGATGAGGAGCGGTCCAGGCGCCAGCGGGAGGACGCGGCACTACTTGTCGAAGTCGCCCGGCATGCCCTCGCCCTGTCGGGAGGCCGCCGAACCGCCGCCGATGCCCTCGCCGACGCCGTCGGCGGGATTCTTGAGGAGCTGGGGTTCCCGCCGGCGGTCTTCGAGGTAGGAATGGGTCGCCGCGCGGCGGCGACCGGTGAGCCGGCCATCGAACTGGACGGTGACGCGGTGGCATTCGATCGGAGCGGCGCGGACCTCGTGGTCTACCGGCTCGCACCCAACGCCGGCGAGCCGGCTCGCCCGCTGGCCCGGATCGCATCTGGCGGGGAACTGTCGCGCGTTGCCCTCGCCATCAAAGGGGTCCTGGCCGAAGCCGACGACACCCCGGTCCTCGTCTTCGATGAGGTCGATACGGGGATCGGTGGTCGGAGCGCGGACCCGGTCGGCCGGAGCCTGTGGGCGTTGGCGCGCCGGCACCAGGTCCTGTGTGTGACGCACCTGCCCCAGATCGCGGCGCACGCGGACGCTCACTTCCGAATCGCCAAGCGCGAGCGGGAGGGGCGGACCGTCACGGATATCGAGCGGCTCGACCGTGAGGGGCGGATTGTCGAGCTGGCCCAGATGCTGGGCGGCGCCTCGCAGAGCGCGACGTCGGGCGTGCCCAGTCTCGCCGGCGGGACGACCGATGCGAGGACCGATGTGGGGACCGATGCGACCCTTGGTGCCACGAGCCTGGCCGCCGCCAGGGAGCTGCTCGATCGCGCCGAGG
>JANNQZ010000146.1:0-4184 GCA_031401015.1 Chloroflexota bacterium
AGGAGGACCTCGGCGGCCGCCTGGGCGAAGTGCTCCGACGCGAAGCGGCGGTCGTAGGCGATCACTACGCCCCGGGCCGTCTCACGGCGATCGACGACGTACTGGGCAACCCCATCGGCGCAGCGGCGGACGTTGTCGAAGGTGAATTCGTCGGCGATCCGGGCGCGCCAGCCATCCGTCCCGAACACGATGGTCGTGGGCGCAGGGGCATCGTTCGCCAGCGTCACGCCCGAACCCGCGGCCGATCACACCTGGAGATCAGGGCCTCGATCCGGTCCCGGTCCGGCCCGGCACCACGAAGGACGGCAATCGGGTGCATTGCGGTGATGCTACCTCGCTCGGGTGGGGCGATGATCCCGAGCCGACCCTCTACCCGTCGCACGATCAGATCTCCCACCTCGACATCGGTCGAATCGCCGGTCGCCAGGACCGACCCATGCCCGACAGCCCCGATCGCGGCGAGGAGCGCCGACCACGACCCGATGTCCGACCACCCGACCGCCATGGCGGCCATGACCACGCTCCCGTCGCGTGCGGCGCTCTCCATCACGGCATGGTCGATCGAGATGGCCTTCTGGATCGATTCGTAGGCACGTTCAAGCGTCTGGGGTGTGGCGACCATCGGTCCGAGCGACTGGACCAGCCCGGTATATCGGCCGAGGGCAGCAAGGATCGAGCGCCTGCGCCAGAGGAAGATCCCGGCGTTCCAGGCAACACCCGGTTGCCCGGCCAATTCCTCGGCACGAGCCGACCGTGGCTTCTCCTCGAAGCGCAGCAGTGGGTAGGCGCGCAGGTCGTTGGCGTCTGCCCCGCGATCCAGGTCGGGGATCAGGTAGCCGTACTCCGTCGCCGGCCGGTCGGGCGCGATTCCGAGCGTCACGAGGGGACCTGTGAGGCCGAACGAACCGGTGGCCAGGCGTTCCGCACCGCGCAGGACGGCGGCAAACGTGTCCGTCCGTTCAATGGTCTGATCCGCCGGCAGCACGGCCATCACGTCGTCGGGCGCGCGATCGATGACCAGCGACGCAAGCGCGATGGCCGCGGCCGTGTTGCGCGCCATTGGCTCCAGGAGCACCGCAGCGCCGGGCAGTTGCTCGCGGACCAGCCGCTCGTAGCGCCGATCGGTGACGATGGTGATGTCGTCTGTGACGCCGGCGAGCCGCGCCACGGTTGCCTGCAACAACGATTCGCCGCCGATCAGCGGCAGGAACGGCTTCGGACGTTCCGGCTGACTCAGCGGATGGAGCCGCGTGCCGCCCCCACCGGCCATGATCAGCGCGTACATATGCGGCGCATTCTACCGGGGCAGATCGGAGGGCCCGGGCTAGAAGCTGGGTGGGGTGACGCAGAACAGGACCACCGCCGGCTCGTCGCCATGGTTCATGTTCCAGTGCGGCAGCCGCGATGGAAAGGTGATGGCATCACCCTGACGCAGTACGTAGTGCTCGTCGCCGACCCACAGGTCCAGGACGCCCCCAAGGACGACGACGACCTCCTCGTCGGAATCGTGGGTGTACGGCTCAGTGCCGGTTCCACCGCCGGGTTCAATCGTGGACAGGATCACCTGGAGCCTGCCGGCCATGTTCGAAGTCAGGAATTCGTCGACGGCCCGCAGGCCCGGGTAAGCCACCCGCCGACGCGCCTCGCGGCGGACGACCCGGCCCGTGGCCGGTTCCTCGGCGAAGAGCTGTCCGATCGAGAGATCCAGGGCGTGCGCGATCCGCTGGACCGTGGCGATCGATGGACTCGTGACGTCGCGCTCGACCTGCGACAGGAAGCTCTCGGTCACGCCTGCACGCTGCGAAACGTCGCGGAGGGTCAGTCGTCTGGCCTGTCGAAGGGATCGAATACGGGTGCCCAGGTGCAAATCGGTGGCCACGGGAGCCTCCCGGCGGACAGCTTCAACGAACTGAAGTATAGGTACAGCCCGGCATCCGTGGGGCTCGGGTTCGTTGGTGCGCGGTGCGAGATTCGCAGCAATCCGACGTTGACGCTCATTGCCTTCGCCCGTACCATGCGGTGCACCTGGAGCGCGGCTACAGGTGCACCGGCGAGTGCCCGGATCTGAACCTGCGAGGGCAGCCGTTGATCGCATCTCTGTCGACCGGCACGGGGATCGCACCTGCAGCCACGGGCTCACGGCCGCACCCCGGGGCACTGGGCACCGCCGCGGCGTCGACGCCGGACGTCGAGATTCTGGACGTGACGAAGCGCTTCGGGGCGGTCACCGCGGTCGATCGAATGCGCCTGACGATTGCCCGTGGAGCGTTCTATAGCCTGCTCGGACCATCAGGCTGCGGCAAGACCACGACGCTGCGGATGATTGCGGGCTTCGAGCAGCCGACCGAGGGCGAGATCTTTCTGGACGGCCATCCGATTGCGGGCGTCCCGCCCTATCAGCGCAACGTCAACACCGTTTTCCAGCACTACGCGTTGTTCCCCCACATGAACGTCGCCCAGAACGTGGGCTACGGCCTGCGCCAGCGCAAGGTCGGCAAGGCAGAGGAGGAACGCCGGGTCGCCGAGGCGCTGGATCTCGTCCGGCTCAGTGGCTATGGCAAGCGTCGTACGTGGGAGATGTCCGGCGGCCAGCAGCAGCGTGTCGCGCTTGCGCGGGCGCTGGTCAATCGGCCGACCGTGCTCCTGCTCGACGAGCCGCTGGGTGCGCTCGACCTCAAGCTGCGCAAGGAGATGCAGCTGGAACTCAAGGCGCTCCAGCGCGAAGTCGGCATCACCTTCGTGTACGTGACCCACGATCAGGAGGAGGCGCTCACGATGAGCGACGTGATCGTGGTCATGCGCGACGGACGGATCCAGCAGATGGGCGGGCCGACGGAGCTGTACGAGCGACCGGTCAACCGATTCGTGGCGAGCTTTATCGGGACCACCAACTTCGTCGATGCGACGGTCGTCGAGGCGTCTGCTTCGGACGGCACGGTCATGGTTCGGACGAGCCACGGCCTGACGCTGCGAGGCAGGTTGACCAACCCCGAGGCGCGTCGAGTAGCCGGGGATAGCGTGGTCGTGGCCACCCGACCGGAACGGCTCGAAGTCGCCTCGGCGGACCGGGCGGCGCCACCGACAGCGGGGACGACCCAGATCAGCGGGCGGGTGCAGCAGGGTACGTACCTGGGTGACCAGACCGAATATCGTGTGGCGACAGCAGAAGCGGGCGAACTCATCGTCCGTCACCAGAATGCGGCGGGCGCCAGCGGCGCCCCGGGAGTTGGTCCGGGCGACCCGGTCGTCGTCCGTTGGCAGGAGGACGCCAACCTCATCCTCTCGGATTAGGAGCGTCAAACCCGGCGAGACCGGGAGGAGGAGCACGCGCGTGGCAGAGCACGATCTGGATCGAGTGATCCGACGCATGGCCAACGCCCCATTGAGCCGGCGCGGCTTCCTGTGGGCGGGCACGATGTCGGCCAGCGCCGCCTTCCTGGCGGCGTGCAGCAGCGCTGGAACGGCGTCCGTTGCGCCCTCGGCGGCGCCGGTCGCGTCCGGGGCGGCCATCCCGGGGGACATCGAGAAGGACCTGTTCATGTACAACTGGGGCGATTACGTCGACCCAGGGAACATCGAGGCGTTCAAGACCACGTTCGGCATCGAGAAGTTCACGTACGACACCTTCGCATCGAACGACGAACTGTTGACCAAGCTCCAGGGCGGGGCGATCGGCCAGTGGGACGTGAGCGCGCCGACCGCGGAATACGTGCCGGCGATGCGCGATCAGGGCTTCATCCAGAAGCTCGATCTGTCCCGGATCCCCAACGTCAAGTACATCGAGTCAGCGTTCAAGGGCATCTGGTGGGATCCGACCGACGAGTGGCAGGTCCCCAAGGACTGGGGTACGACCGGCATCGCCGTCCGGACGAAGATCGTCAAGGAAGAGGTCAAGACCTGGAAGCAGTTCTTTGAGATCGCGCCCAAGTACTCCGGCCGGATCGTGATGGTCGACTCACCGGGTGATGTCTTCGTGGCGCCGCTGAAGGCCCTGGGCTACTCCCTGAACACGGAGGTCGAAAGCGAACTGGAAGAGGCGCGCGACCTCCTGCTCGGGATCGCCCCGCACGTCCTCGCCCTCGATTCGGACCAGTACAACACGAAGATGGAGACCGAGGAGGCCGTGCTCGGCCTGGTCTGGACCGGCGGCATCCTCGAGCTACGCGACCTGCCCGAGACGGCCG
>JANNQZ010000147.1:0-7978 GCA_031401015.1 Chloroflexota bacterium
AAGAGGTCCTTGAGAACCTCCGTCAGCTCCGCGACTCCAGCGAGCGGGACCGGATGTTGTGGGCACCTTATGAGACGGAGGAATTGGATGCGCTACCTGCTGGATACGACCGTCCTGATCGACCACAACCGCGGCGAGCCAAGCGCACTCGCACTCGTACGGCAGCTGTTCAGCGAGCCGAATGACCTTCTCATCTGTGATGCCATCGTGGCTGAAGCCTTGTCGGGAGGACCGGACGAGGAGGTTGCGGCGCTCAAGACGATGATCGAAGCCCTCGAATATGTGTCGACGCACCCGGATGCGGCGGAGTGGGCCGGCGCATCGCGCCGACGCCTCGGACGCACCGGCCCAAGACACCTTGGCGACGCGATCATCGCCGGCGTCGCCTGGTTCAGCAACGCAACCGTCGTGACCCGCAATCCGCGCGACTTCGAGGTTCAGGGTGTCCGGGTCCTCGGCTACGGATGAGCCAGGCCGTTCCGGTGCGATCCCGGCGTTGATGGTCGCGTGGACCAATCATCTGTAGGAATCCGGCCGCCGCCCAGCCTCGAATTGGCCCGTTGGATGCGTCGCGGTAGGCGAATCCTCCATACTGGTGGCCCCACCAGGAGACGATCGAGCCCGTGAGCGTCGGTACCGCATTTCATCCGCGCACCGCGCCCCTGAACCGCAAAATGCAGTGGCGCGAGTGGTCGGGCTACTTCGCGTCGAGCGTCTATGCCGATTTCCACGACATCGAATACAACGCGATCCGCGAGGCGGCCGCGCTGATCGACGTCTCGCCGCTCTACAAGTACCTGGTGTCGGGCCCTGACGCCACGCGCCTGGTCGACCGGGTGATCACCAGAGACGCGACAAAGCTGGCAGTCGGCGCCGTCTACTACACGCCGTGGTGCGACGAGAACGGCAAGGTCGTCGACGACGGCACGGTCCATCGCCTGGATGAGCGGCTCTACCGCTGGACCGCGGCCGATCCGCAGCTCCGCTGGCTCCGCCAGAACAGCGCCCGCCTGGACGTGACGATCACCGAGGAGACCGAGGCTACGGCCGTCGTCGCCCTCCAGGGTCCGCTGTCGCGCGATGTCCTGGAGGCGGCGACGAGCGAGTCCTTTGCCGACCTGCGCTACTTCCGGCGGCGCGCATCGAAGGTCGGCAAGGTGGCGATCGACGTCTCGCGGACCGGCTACACCGGCGACCTGGGGTACGAGCTGTGGATCCCGGCCAGGGGTGCCGTTGCAGTCTGGGATGCCCTGATCAAGGTCGGCGGGGCATTCGGGATCCGGCCGGCGGGCATGGTCGCCCTCGACGTGGTTCGACTCGAGGCCGGGCTCATCCTGCTCGAAGTCGACTACACGTCCACGCGGCACGCGATGAACCCCGAGCAGCACTACTCGCCGTTCGAGGTCGGGCTGGGACGGCTGGTCAGCTTCGACAAGGGCGACTTCGTTGGACGGCTGGCGCTCGAGCGCGAGACCCGAGCAGGTGGCCCCGCGCGACGCCTCGTCGGCCTGCAATTGGACTGGTACGACATCGAGGGCCTGTACGACGCCCAGGGTCTGCCGCCGGCGATCAGCCCGAGCGTCGATCGCTCGCCGGTGCCGGTCTTCGCCGGCGCCACGCAGGTGGGCCGCGTGACCAGCCGGGGCTGGAGCCCGATCCTCAAGCAGGCGATCGCGCTGGCGTCGGTCGGCCCGGCGTTCGAGGCGGTAGGCACCACACTGGCGGTGGAGTGGACCGTTGAAGGCCGCCGCGGCCGTGTCGCCGCCACCGTCGTGGATCTGCCCTTCCTGGACCTCCCCCGCAAACGGGCCTGATCAGGGCAGGATCTCGAACGCTGCGACGTGGCGCGGCCGGATGATGCTGAAGTCGCGGCGGTCGAGCGTATAGAGACGCGTGGCACCCAGACGCTCCGCGATGGCCACGACGGCGGCATCGATGAACCCGATGTTCGCATCGACGTACACCGTCAGCAGCTCCGTGACTCGGTCAAGGTCCGCGTCGGTAACCGATACCCGCCGCCAGCCAGTGGCGATCAACTGTCGGATCAGCCGGACCTCTTCCAGGGGTCCGTGTCGTCGTCCGACGAGTTGGGCGGTCTCGAACAGGACCGGGTCAGCCAGGATGAGCCCGCCCGCCTGCGTCGCAAGGACCTTCGAGACATCTTGGTGTCGAGGATCCGTGGCTTCCGCCAACGCCAGAACGACGCTGGTGTCGACGATCGCGGGGGTCACGAGCCGTATGTACGCTTCGGCTCGCCGAGGACCTCAGTTCGATAGGTCTCGTCGGCAATCTCGGCAAGGATTTCCTCGTCACGCTCCGCCCATGGCTCCCCGTCTCCATGGAACATGCCCACCCAGTCCGGCAAGGGCTGCGGCTCCTGGTCGCGCTGCCGCTCGGTGACATACCGTTCCATGGCCTCACGCACGAGTCGGGCCGTGGGGACGCCATCGCGGTGGGCGAGGTCCTCGAGCAGGCCGTAAGTCGAAGGGTCGACGGTCGTCGTGATGCGCTTCATGATGGTGATGGTACTGCATGCAGCACTATCGGTCCATCATGTTCGACCAGGATCACCTCGAGGCGGCGCGGGCCGTGGACACCCTCGACGCGTTCCAGCTCGATGTCGCTGGTCGCGGAGGGGCCGCTGATCCAGGTCTGGGGGCTGGTCGGCGACAAACGCGCCAGCGCCTCCGGCACGGTGCCGACGACCTGGGCGGCCATGACGACGCAGACGTGCAGATCGGGCAGCAGGGTGAGGACGCGACGACCCTGGCCTGGCCCGCCGTCGAGGACGATCGTCCCGGTCTCCGCGATGGCCACCGAGCAGCTCGTGATCACGCCATCGAGCCGGTCGAGGTCGCCGAAGGAGATGGGTGGTTCGTCGCCGACCAGCTCGACGTGTGGGGCCGCGGCCAGCCAAGCAACTGGGAGCCCGCTGGGCAAGGCCAGGCGCCCCACCCCGTGCGTCGCCAGGACGGAAGTAACACTGGCCGGCAGACCCGCGGCCGTCGTGCGATGCACCGTCGCGCGGTAGTGGCTGACCCGCTCAACGAACAGGTCAGCGATGTCCGTTCCCGTCGGCAGGACTCGCTCGTAGTCCCTCGGGATCGCGACGGCCGGCGGCCGGTCCAGGAGCGCCGCGCGAATCCGTTCGAGAACGGCCGCGCGTGCGTGACCGGGGGTTCGCCCCGCTCCGCTTGCCATCAATGGCCGTCCCGTCCGCCGGTGCGGCGCCACCACGCGCGGAATGATTCGCGCGCCGGCGCCCTGAGGTCGCGGGCCCGGAACCAGCCGGCGACGGGGCCAGGTCCCGGAATCCGACGCAGCCTGCCGCGCCGACCGAAGACTCGACCCGCGAGGCCCGCCGCCCGTTCGGCGAAGCCGAGCCGCCCCGGCGACCGCAGCGTCCAGGCGGCCGCGCCCATCGCCACGGCCTCCGCCGTGGGAAACTTGTGGGTCGCCTCGGACTGTCTGACCACCTGCCCGCGCAGGTGGACCAGGACTTCGGGGATGTCGATCCGAACAGGACAGACGTCGAAGCAGGCGCCGCACAGCGACGAGGCGAACGGCAGCGAGGCCGTCTGCATGTCGACCGGATGCTTCGCGATCCCACGCAGTTGCGGTGTCAGGATCGCCCCGATCGGTCCCGGATAGACTGAGCCGTAGGCCTGTCCGCCCGTCCGCTCGTAAACGGGACAGACGTTGAGGCACGCCGAGCAGCGGATGCAGCGGAGCGCCTGGCGACCGACGGTATCGGACAGCACGTCCGTGCGGCCGTTGTCCAGCAGGATCAGGTGGAAGGCTTGCGGCCCATCGCCCGGGGTCACACCCGTCCACATCGAGGTGTACGGGTTCATTCGCTCGGCGGTCGCCGATCGTGGCAACAGCTGAAGGAAGACCTCGAGGTCGCGCCAGGTGGGCACGAGCTTCTCGATCCCCATGACCGTGATCAGGACCTCGGGCAGGGTCAGGCACATTCGCCCGTTGCCCTCCGATTCGACGACGACGACCGTGCCCGTCTCGGCGACCGCAAAGTTGGCCCCGGAGACCGCCACCCGGGCGCGCAGAAACTTCTCGCGCAGGTGGAGCCGCGCCGCCTCGGCGAGTGCTGCTGGATCGTCGGTCAGCCCGTCCGGAGCGGGCCGCCCTGCCCGTCCCATCTCGTCGCGGAAGATGTCCCGGATCTCGGTCCGGTTGCGATGGATCGCCGGGACGAGGATGTGCGACGGGAGGTCGTGACCGAGCTGCACGATCATCTCGGCGAGATCGGTCTCCCAGACGTCGATCCCTTCCTGACGGAGCGCCTCGTTGAGCTCGATCTCCTGGGTCGCCATCGACTTGACCTTGACCACCTCGCTCGCGCCGGTGGCGCGGACGATCCCGGCAACGATCGAGTTCGCCTCGGCAGCGTCGCGCGCCCAGTGGACGACGCCACCGGCTGCCTGCACCGCCCGTTCGAGCTGCTCGAGTAGCGCGGGCAGGTCGCGAAGTACCTCGTCCTTGATCACCGCGCCGGCCAGGCGCAGGGCTTCCCAATCGGCGCGTTCGGCGACGACCGCCGCTCGCTTTGTCCGGATCGTGGCGGTCGCGCGGCCCAGGTTCGCCCGGAGTTGGTCGTTGGCCAGGGCGGTTCGTGCGGCCTCAGGAAACGGCGGGGTCCCCGCGAAGGTCGGCTCAGGCCGGGCGCGACGGGGGACGCGCGTGGGTTCGGTCACGCGTCCGTCCCGGTCGCGGCCAGGATCTCGGCCAGGTGCATCACCCTGACGGGCGACCGTTGGCGCGACAGCAGCCCACCGATATGCATCAGGCACGAGGTGTCGCCGGCGGTGAGGATCTCCGCACCCGAGGCCAGGACGTCATCGACCTTGTCGCGGCCCATCGCGACCGAGGTGTCGACGTTCTTGATCGCGAACGTCCCGCCGAACCCGCAGCAGGCCTCCGATCGCGGGAGATCGACCAGGGTCAGGCCATCAACCGCAGCAAGGAGCCGCGTGGGCCGATCCCCGACGCCAAGGAGTCGGGTCGAATGGCAGGTAGGGTGGAAGGCGACGGTGTAGGGAAACCGCGCACCGACATCGGTGACGCCCAGGATGTCCACGAGGAACTCGCTCAGCTCGAGGACTCGGGGTGCGACGGCGGCCACCCGCTCTGCCAAACGGACGCCGCCCTGACCGCGATCAGCCGCCAGCTCCGCGACCAGCGGGTGGTGGCGCCGAACCATCGAGGCGCACGACCCCGATGGCGTGACGACCACGTCATACCCTGCGAAGGCATCAACGAATCGCTCGACGAGCGGAATGCAGGCGTCCTGATAGCCCGAGTTGTAGTGCATCTGGCCGCAGCAGGTCTGCTCCGAGGGGAACTCCACCTCGTGGCCCAGCCGCCGGAGGAGACGAACGATGGCCCGTCCGACCTCCGGGAATAGCAAGTCGTTGTAACAGGTGATGAACAGGGCGATGCGCATTGCGTTCAGCCGCCGCGCCGCCAAGCGAGGATCATCGCAAGGTCCGCCGCGCAAACGCCTCGAGGTGGTCGAGCGCCTCGGGCAAGTTGGTCCGACCGAAGCCGAGTCGGAAGTAGTTGCCGGAGTGGCCGAACTGCGAGCCCGGAAGGAGGAGGACGCCCTCGGCCTCCACGAGCTCGGCCGCCCAGTCGTCGATCCGAACGCCGGGCACCCTCAGGCGCGGGTAGCCGATCGAACCTCCGCGCGGGCGAACCCAGCTGAACCGATCCGGCCAATCCTCGAAGAAGCCGTCGAGACGGTCCATGTTGGCGGCAACGATCGCTCGCGAGCGCTCCAGGACGCGATCGCGAGCACGGAGCGCGATGATCGCCAGGATCTCCGAGGGTGCCGATGAACAGATCGTGGTGTAGTCCTTGAACGCGGCGACCCGGCTCAGGAGATCGCGGTCGTGGGTCGCGAACCAGCCGATGCGCAGCCCGGCCAGCGCGAACGCCTTGGACATGACACCGAGTGAGATGCCGCGCGGCAGGGCGTCGGCGCCGGCCGGTAATCGGTCGCCCTCGTCGAACTCGAGGCCGCGATAGACCTCGTCGACCATGAGATGCGCGCCCGCTTCCGCCGCGATCGTGACCAGGCCATCAAAGGTCGCGCGGTCGGCCAGCATGCCGGTCGGGTTGTGCGGCAGGTTGACCACGATCAGCCGGGTGGTCGGCGTGACCTGGCGGCGAAGCAGGTCCAGATCGAGCGCCCAGCCATTCGTTTCGTGGAGTTCGTGGAGGGTGACCTCCGCGCCGGCCGCCCGGGCGACCTCGTACAGGCTCTGATACCCCGGCCAGGTGACAATGGCATGGTCGCCGGCGCCGAGCAGCACGTTCATCAGGCAGAACACGGCCTCTTCCGCCCCGGCAAAGGTCAGCACCTCGTCGGCACCGATCCCGTCATAGAGCGAGGCAATCTCCGCGCGGAGGAGCGGGTGACCGGCCGACTCGGTGTAGCCCAGCTTCAGCTGCTCCCACAGCGCGCGGCTGGGGTCGTCCGCTAGCGCGAGGAGGTCCGTCATGGGGTAGCCCTCGACGTCCGAGGCGCACAACAGGTAGCGGGCGTTGAATTCCCAGCGGGCGAAGAAGCGTTCCAGCGCGAAGTCAGCGATACGCACCGCGCCATGATGGGGCCCTATCAGTCCCAATGAAACGGGTGAAGGCCTGCTGGTGGCCTGCGGCACCTCAAGCTGCGGCCGCTCCCTGCGGGTCAGACACCCAGCCGCACGAACGATGGGTCCACTCCGAAGACCTCCTGGACACGCTCCTCGCTGAGCACCGTCGACGGCGGTCCGTCTGCCACGATGTGGCCGCCGTCGAGCAGGATCAGCCGCGGGAAGAAGTGGCTGGCCAGGGCGAGGTCGTGGAGCACGGCGATCACCGTCGTCCCATCGCGCTCGTTGAGATCGACGAGGAGCTCCATCGCCCCGACCTGGTGGCGCAGGTCCAGGTGGACCGTCGGCTCGTCCAGGATCAGGACCGGCGCGGCCTGGGCCACCGCCATGGCGATCAGGACCAGCTGGCGCTCCCCGAGCGACAGCTCGCGGGCGTCGCGACCAAGCAGGTGTCCGACGCCGACTCGCTCGATCGCGACCGCGACAGCGGCTCGATCGGCTGGACGAGGGCCTCGAAATGGATCTTCGTGCGGGAGGCGACCAAGCGCGATCACCTCTTCCACCCGCATCGCGAACGGCAGTCCCGCGGCACCCGGCACGACCGCGATCCGCCGGGCGACCTCGAGCCGATCAAGCCCGCTGACGAGATCTCCGGCCAGCCGGGCCGATCCGGCGGCGACGGCCAACAGCCCGGTCACCACGGCCAGCAGCGTGGACTTGCCAGCGCCATTCGGCCCGATCAGGGCGACCCGCTCACCCGGCTCGATGGTCAGGCTCACGTCACGCAGCGCAAGCCGGTCGCGATAGGCGGCGGTCACCCGATCGAGGGCGATGATCGGCCGGCTCACAGTTCGTAGCCGGTCCGCGCCCGGCGCAGGATCAGCAGGAAGAACGGAGCGCCGAGGACGGCTGTCACCACACCGACCGGGATCTCGCCGAGCAATCGCGCCGCGAGATCGGCGTAGGCCAGCAAGGCGGCGCCGCCGATCGCGGAGATCGGGAGGACGGCGCGAGCGGACGGGCCGACGATCAGCCGCACGACGTGCGGGACGACGAGCCCGACAAACCCGATCAGCCCGCTGATGGCTACGGCAGCCGCCGTGACCAGCGAGGCCAGGCCGAGCAGGATCGCGCGCTCACGCCGGACGTTGATGCCGAGGTGCATGGCGGTCTGTTCGCCGAGGAGGAGGCCGTTGAGTGAACGAGCCCGAAGGAGGATCCCGACGCAACCGATCGCAACGATCGGGAGCGCGCCGGCGAGTCGCGCCCACGTCGCGGCATCGAAGCTGCCGAGCAGGTAGATGAAGATCTGCCGAAGCGCCGCCCCGGACAGGTACATCGCCATCGCCAGTCCCGCCGCGAGC
>JANNQZ010000148.1:0-3475 GCA_031401015.1 Chloroflexota bacterium
CGGGATCATCGGTGGCGGCTTCATCGGGTCGGAGCTGGCCGCGAGCCTCTCGGCGCGCGATTGTGCCGTCTCCGTGGTGGAGCTGTCCGCCCACTTGATGGGCCGCGTCGTGCCCCCCAGGATCGCCGATCTGGTAGCGGCTCGACACGAAGGCGCCGGGGTGACGTTGATTTTCGGCGCGGGCGTCGTGCGGATCGAGGAAGCCGGCGAAGGGTCGCGCATCGTGTTGGATGGCAGAGCCGACATCGACTGCGATGTCGTGGTCGCCGCCGTCGGCGCGGTACCGGAGACGACCCTTGCCGAAGCCGCGACCCTGGAGATCGAGAATGGTGTGAAGGTGGACGGTCGTCTCACGACATCCGACCCGGATATCTTCGCAGCGGGAGATTGCTGCTCGTTCCCGCACCCGATCTATGGCGACCGGCGCATCCGGCTCGAAGCCTGGCGCAATGCCCTGGATCAAGGCAACGCCGCTGCGCGCAACATCGCGGGGGCGAACGAAACGTACGATGCGGTGCCATCGTTCTGGTCCGACCAGTACGACCTCACGATCCGGATCGCAGGCCTTCCCGATGCCGGTCAGACGGAGGTTGTCCGTCCTCGCGACGACGGAGTAGATCTGCGCTTCGGGCTCGGCGCCGACGGGACGCTGGCAGCTGCCAGCGGCTTCGGCCAGGGCGACGCCGTCGCGAAGGACATCCGGCTGGCCGAGATGCTGATCGCCCGCCGTGCGACGCCCGACCCCGACCTGCTGGCGAACCCAGCCGTCAGCCTGAAGGCCATGCTCAGCTCTATGAGCCGATGATCTGACCATGACCGTGTTCATCGAGTCAGCGCCAGGTTGCGGCCGCCGCCAAGGTCGCCGCGGACACCTCAGCTGACCTGGAGCCCGTGATCTCGTCGCCCAGAAGCCAGATGAATATCTGGGCGGCGGCGCGCGTCCGCTCGTCGCCGAAACCGTTCGTCCCTCGTGACATGCGACCGCGGAGCGCCGAGTCGATGAGCCAGGCCCATTCGGGCATCATTTCCCGGGTCCAGGCCGCCGCCTCCTGTTTCGAGCCAGGCATGCCCGTGCGAACGGTCCGGAGCGCGCGGCACAGCGACAGGACCACGTAGGCTAGAGACCCCGAGCCGGGATCGTCCTTTCGGCTCGAACGGCCGCGGACGCCTCCGAGCTTCTGGCCGATCTGATCAACACAAGCGTCGCCGTCGTCATCGAGTTCGGCGAGGCCCACTGGATGGGTGGCAGTGGCCGCTTGGTGGCGCTTCGGCAAGGGCCGTGATCCCGCTGGTTTGAACTTCGGCGACTGCCTCGCCTACGCGGCAGCACGCGTTGCAGGGCAGCCACTTCTCGCGAAGGGAAGGGACTTCGTGAAGACGGACATCGAGCTGGCGTAGACCAACGTTCGCGCTCGTCGATCTCGCCATTCCCACGAGCCGGGATTCGCCGATCGGAACCTCGGCCGGGCCGCTCGTCCTTCACGGGAGAACAAACCCGGCGCCCCCGGCCAGGGCACGCCTCTGGCGAGCGATCGCGATCGGACAGCAGCTCGATATCGCGCCACCCTGAGGCCCGTACGGGTCGCAATCGGGCCACTATTCGGACCTCGCCGTGCGTCCGAATCCGTCGCCGGGTTCGAGCGCGCACTCCTTCCGCGCAGCGACGGCAATTTCGCGTGGTTTGTTCTGCCACGGACAACAGCGTCCCCTTGCGGCCCGTGGTCAAGCCGGTCCGGGCGACCCAGGCGGCTTTGGCAAACCCTCGGGCGACTGGCGGTGCCCGCCGACACGCTGCGATACCCTCTTGCCATGAGGCCGCATCTCGCGTGACCCCGTCCATCGAGCAGGTGATCGCCGCGATCCCGGATTGGGCCGGCCGGGCCGTCACGGCCGAGCCGATCCCCGCCGGCCTCACGAACGCGAACTACCGCGTCGAGGTTGACGGCACGGCCCACTTCGTCCGGATCCCGGGCGCCACCACCGACCTGCTCGCCGTGGATCGGGGGAATGAACTGCACAACACGAGGGCCGCCGCGGCCGCAGGCGTCTCGCCGCGCGTCCTCCACGCCCTGCCGGAATGGGATGTCTTCGTGCTCGCATGGCTGCCCGCCCGGACCATGTCCAATGCGACCCTGAACGAACCAGGCATGCCGAGCCGGATCGGGGCGACGCTCCGACAGCTCCATGCAGGTCCCCGGTTTCGTGACGACTTCGACATGTTTCGCCTCTCTCAGCGCTACCTCGCCCTGGTCGATCGGCGCGAGATCCGGGTGCCGACCGGGTATCGCGAACACCTGCGACAGATCCCGCGTCTTGAGGCGGCCCTGGCCGTCCACCCCTTGCCGAGCGTCCCCTGCCACAACGACCTGCTCGCCGAGAACTACCTCGATGACGGCGAGCGCCTGTGGATCGTCGACTACGAGTACAGCGGGAACGGCGACCCCACGTTCGAGTTGGGGAACACGTGCCAGGAACTGGGTTTGGACGACGCCCAGATCGGCGAACTGTGCACCGCCTACTTCGGCGCGGTGACCCCAGCGATGCTCGCCCGGATGCGCCTCCAGATGATCATGTCCGACGTCGGTTGGACGCTCTGGGCCGCCATTCAGGCGCGCATTTCATCGATCGACTACGACTTCTGGGGCTGGGCCGAGGAGCGCTGGGCACGGGCGTCTGACGCGCTCGACGGATCGGATCTCGAGGGCTGGCTCCTGGCCGTCAGGGCGTAGGCTGAGCAGCCCGGCGCAAGGCTTCCGCGCCAGACTCGCGACTTGCGCGCCAGACCCCGACCGGACCACGCATCCCTGGCGGCACAACCCCGTCGCTCAGGCGCGCATTCGGTCGCCGGCAGGGTCGACGACGGCGTCGGCCATGATGACGGCCGGTACGCGCTCCGCAAAGACATCCACCTCCAGAATCGTGCCATCGGCCAGGTCGGCGGGACAGTACGCGGTGCCGATGGTTCTTGACACCGTCGCGCCGTAGCCGGCGCTGCGCAGGCGCCCGATTACGGCGCCATTGAGGCGG
This sequence comes from Chloroflexota bacterium, assembly GCA_031401015.1. GTDB lineage: Bacteria > Chloroflexota > Limnocylindria > Limnocylindrales > CSP1-4 > SPCO01. The sequence continues at coordinate 3,028 of JANNQZ010000148.1, forward strand.
ACCGCTTCGCCCCCGTAGACGGGCACGTACCCGGGGCCGCCGACGATGACAGTTCTGAGCCGTCGTCCCGGGGCGTCGGGGCCGGCATCGCGGGCGGAACGCAGCGCATCGCGACCGATGAATGCCCCCTTGTCGAGCCTGACGAACGCACCCAGGCCAGCCTCAAAGGGAGTGTCAAGCATGGTCAGGTCCGTCCCGAAGTAGCGGTAGCCCTTTTCGAGTCGCAGCCCTTCCAGCGCGCGATAGCCGAACGGCTCCGGGACGGCGCCGACTTCCTGGCCGCCCGCCCGCCCGCAGCCGGTCCCAGACCACGACGGCGGACTCCGCCGCGACGGCCAGCTCCCAGCCGAGCTCGCCCGCATAGCTGATCCGGCCTGCCAGGACTCGTGCTCCGCCGACCGCAATCTCACGCGCCTGCCTGAGCGGGATCCCGGCATTGCTGACATCG
>JANNQZ010000149.1:0-9890 GCA_031401015.1 Chloroflexota bacterium
TAAGACTGACCAGGATGAGCAGCGACGGCTCGGCGAACCGCCCGAACTCGGGGATCTTGCGTTCCATCAGAACTCCAGCTCTTACGACAGTCGCTATATCGATGGTCGATATATACGCCCCTGAGGGGCGCATGTCAAGGGCAGGACCGAAGCGTCGGCAGGACGAAAACCGCCCCCGCGGGAATCACCCGAAGGCGATCGTCAGGGAGCTCTGTCCTCCACGAGCAGCGTACGCCGCAGCCACACCCCGACCAACAGCGCCCCGAACGCGGGGACGGACGTCCATCCGACCATGACCAGGATCATGACGACCAGCACCTCGCGAAGATCATCCAGCCCGTCCTGGATGAACCCGCCGCGAACCCGGTCGGCCAGGGCGGCGGTCTCGACACCCGCCGCATTCAGCGAGCTCGCGTTCGTCTGGAGGGCGCCGCGGTTGGTGTCGAGGTCGTCCGCGATCAGGTCGAGCCGCGCGTCCAGACCATCGAGGTCGGCCGCCATCTGCCCGAACACTTGCGCTGGACCGGCCAACGGCTGGGTCCCGAAAATGTTGACGGACGCTAGTTGGGCCTCGATGGCTTGCAGGTTCGGGCGCAGATTCCGGAGCGTCGCCGCAGTCTGACGCACCGACGGCGGTGTCCGCTCGAGCGTGACTGCGAACACGTCGGCGGACGTTCCGGCGTCTCGAAGGGCCGCAGCGGTGCGATCCAGTGTCACGGTGATCTGGGTCACCTCCGCCTCGACCGAATCGGCGAGCCTGCCGACCCGGCCGCCCACCCAATTCAGCGCCACCAACCCGATCAGGGCCACGACCAGCCCGATCGAGCCGAAGGCGATGAGCCCCAGGCTGAGCCGACGCAGCCCGCCGCGCAGTCCGAGGGGTGACGTCACCGCCAGGCGGACCTCGCCGCGTCCGGGTAGAGGCGAACTCGACGGTACGGCTCGCGGCCGCGCGACCGCGACACCAGGTTCGCCCGCTCGGCGAGCTGGTGCTGAAGCCGCCGGATATAGGCGTTCTGGGGCGAAAGCTCGACGGCCTCGGATGACGACAATACGACCTCGATGGCGTTCTCGGTCTCGCGCATGGCGGCTTCGCGCGGATCGATCTCGAGAGAGAAGATCGACGTCAGGCTCGACTGCATCTGCAGGATCGTGTTGCTCTTGAGGACATAGATCGGCAAGGCCCGATCTTCGGCGTCGCGCAGCTGCGGCGTCTTCTGCTTGTACTCGTTGCGCAGGGTCATGACCACGTCCGCCTCGTCCACGTCGCGGGCGATCACGACCGGCAGCTGGAGGTCCCCGATCGCCTGCTCCAGGCGCTTGCGACTGATCCCCTGGGGCAGCACGCGCAGGGTGGGCAGCGGCGAGCCGCCCGGCACCAGGACGGTCCGTCCATCGGGGCCTTCCTCGGTCCCGAGGGGCAGCCGGTCCAGGTCGTCGTCCTCGTCCAGGTCATCGGCGTTAACCGGCGCCGTGCCCTCGTCCGCCTTGAGCGTCTGGAGCGCCCGACTGGCCTGATCGCGCCAGGCCTTCTGGCGTTCGAGTTCGCGTGCCTCGCGAGCTCGCGTCTCTGCCGCAGTGGCGACGGCGCCGGCTCCGCGCTCCAGCGGGCCGCGGTCCGCGATGTCGCCCACGACGAAGGGAGCCTCGGTGGCCCGCGCCAAGCCCCGAGTCGCGCCCCGCGCGGCCCCACGTGCGCCGCCACGCCCAGGGGTCGGCGGCTCCGAGAACCGCTCACCCAGGAGTGTCCCGGCCCCGCCACCCTCCGAGACTGGACCGCGTGTCCCAGACTCACGCCCGGAGCCGCCGCGGGACTGACGCCAGCCACCGGTCGCCCCCGGCCGGTAGCCGGGCCGGGACCCGGCCCCGCGCTCCGCCTCGCGATAGCCGCCGGTCCGATACGCCCCCTCGCCGCGCCAGCCCGGTTCCATCCGCCACGGCGAGCCTGCTCCCACCAGCCCGGCAAACCGTTCCGCCCCCAGCTGCTCACGCGGCGATGGCCGCGGCCGGCCCTGCGACCGATGGACGCCCTCTTCGTCACGCCACCGCAGCTCCGGGGCGACCGGGTCGCCACGCAACAGGGCGTCAATCGTGTCGGCGACATCGGCATGCACCGCGACGCGCTCGCGGTCCTGGATTTCGACGATCACGTCGAACGTGGGTGGGGCCTTCCGCTCCAGGACGCTCTTCTGGGTCCGCCGACGACGTGCCTCCTCGTCGCCCAGGGTCACGCTCTGAATGCCACCGATCAGGTCGGAAAGCGTGGGATTGAGCATCAGGTTGTCGAGGTTGTTGCCGTGGGCCGTGCCGATCAGCTGGACGCCGCGCTCGGCGATGGTCCGGGCGGCCGCAGCCTCAAGCTCGGTGCCGATCTCGTCGATGACGATGACCTGGGGCATGTGGTTCTCGACCGCCTCGATCATCACCTCGTGCTGGAGGGATGGCGTACGAACCTGCATTCGGCGCGCCTTGCCAATCGCCGGGTGCGGGATGTCGCCGTCGCCGGCGATCTCGTTCGACGTATCCACGACCACGACGCGCTTGCCCATGTCGTCAGCGAGGACGCGTGCGGCTTCGCGCAGCATCGTGGTCTTGCCGATCCCCGGCCGACCCAGGATCAGGATCGACTTTCCGGTCTCGACGAAGTCGTCGATGATCTCGATCGTGCCGTAGACCGCCCGGCCGATCCGGCAGGTGAGCCCGACGACCTTGCCGGACCGATTGCGGATCGCACTGATCCGGTGGAGCGTGCGCTCGATGCCGGCCCGGTTGTCGTCGCCAAAACTGCCGATATGCTCGACCACAAAGTCGAGATCCGCCTCGACGATCTCGCGGTCCAGGAGCCCCACCTCCGAGTCCGGAAAACGCGCCTCCGGCCGACGGCCGAGGTCCATCACCACCTCGATCAGCGACATGCGATCGGGCAGCGCGTGGACCGCATCGACGATTTCGGGCGGCAGGGCGGACAGGAGCGCGTCGAGATCGTCGATCGATTCGCCATGACGCTCTGAGCTGCCCACATGGTCCTCCACTGGCGTTGGAATAGCCTGCCGGTTAGCGCACACCCGCCGGCACCAAGGCCGGCTCGGCGACGCGGATGAGGGTTTCCTTCATCAGCAGGATGACGCTGGCCATCGAATCGAAGCCCGCCTCTTCCATTCTGCGGTCGATCGGGGATTCGTAGGTTCGCACGGGAGCGATGACTCCGCGTTCGCGTCGATGATCTCCGCCTTTAGCCGTCCTCGCGGCAATGACACCCAGACCGAAATCGATGAGTTGGGAGACGTCGGCATCGGGCCGCCCGACGACCTTCAGATAGTGCGGCTGATCTTCCTTGGCAACACCCACCTGCAGGTAGGCATCGAGCCCGGTTGGATCACCCCCGCCATCGACCGTCTGCTGCACGAAGCCCTCGGTCTCGGCAAAGCGCAGGATCGGCGTCAGACTGGATCGCGGGACTCGCGCGTGGGCCCCCTGGCGTTCCCAGTCGGCGAGCCGGAGCGCCTCGAGTCGCGCGACCGGCTGTGGCGTGGCCTGGGCATAGAGCCTGGCGAGGGCGAGCGCGTCAAGCGGGGTGGTTGCCCGGATACGAGCGGCCACGGCGCGCAACTCCGTCCACGGCTGCGGGAGTGGCCGCTCATCCGGCCGGACCATGATCTGCTCCTCGCCATACCGGATGAACCCGGCCTGCATCAGCAACTCGACGTTGTCGTCCGCGTCCGCGCATGCGACATGGAAGCGGGCGGCTCCGCGCTTCGCACCCTCCCGAAGCAGCAGCTGGACCAGGCGATACCGGATATCGCCAGCGTTCGCCATCCCGACGGCGTCGAGCTCCACGATCGTCCACTCGTCGCGGATTGACTCGCGCTCCACGCGGACAAGGCCCGCAAGGTGGCCCTGTTCCTCGTAGACGTAGAGCAGGTCGTTTGGCCGGAAAGCGCCCAGCGGCAGGCGAAAGAGGCTGAACACGCCGATCGGTGGTCCGTTGATCGGCAGACCCAGGGAGCGCGTGTCGGCGACATCGGACTGGCACTGGCGCGACAGCTCCCCGAGGGCGGCGAGATCGGTCAGGCGCGCCGGTCGTACCTTGCCGCTACCACGTGGCGCGCGGAGGGCAGTCATCGAGTCGATCCACGACGGGTCGGGTGTGGGCGACGACCTGAGCCCTCGCCCGGATCCGCGTGCTCGGACGCCATCGTTGCCATCAACCGATGAAACCGTGTCTCCCCGGCAAGTTCCGGATGGAACGCGGTGGCCAGGATGTTTCGCTCCCGGACGGCGACGATCCGTCCGTCGTCGAGCCGGGCCAGGACGTCAACGTCGGGACCGGTCCGCTCGATGATCGGTGCCCGGATGAACACGGCATGGACCGGTCTGTCACCAAGGATCGAGACCGGGACGTCAGTTTCGAATGAATCCAGCTGGCGTCCGAACGCGTTGCGCTCCACCGTGACGTCGAGCAACGGCAGGATGGGGTCCTCCCCACCGGCGATCTCACGCGCCAGCACGATCATCCCGGCACACGTCCCGAAGATCGGTGCGCCCCGTTCGGCCATCCGCAGGATCGGATCGCGGAGCCCCCAGCGCTCGATCAGCTGGCGCATCGTCGTGCTCTCGCCGCCCGGCAGAATCAGCCCGTCGACACCCTCGAAGTCAGCCGGCTCGCGCACGCGCACGCCCTCCACGCCGATCGCTCGGAGCGTATCGAGGTGCTCGCGGAATGCCCCCTGGAGGGCGAGAACGCCGATCTTCATGAACGGATGATCGCGCGCCGAGGTCGTGAGTCGCCCTACCAGCCGCGAACGGCAAGCCGCTCCTGCTCCGGGATCTCCTCAAGGGCGATGCCGCGCATGGGCGCTCCAAGTCCCTTTGAGACCTCGGCCAGCTTCTTTGGGTCGTCAAAGAACGTGGTGGCCTGGACGATCGCGTTGGCCATCCGCGCCGGATCCTCTGACTTGAAGATGCCCGAGCCCACGAAGACGCCCTCCGCGCCAAGCTGCATCACGAGCGCCGCATCGGCCGGGGTGCTGATCCCGCCGGCCACGAAATTGACGACCGGCAGCTTGCCGTTGGCGGCAACCCCCTTGACCAGGTCATACGGAGCGCCGAGTTCCTTGGCTGCGACAAACAGCTCGTCCTCGCGCAAGTGCTCCAGGCGACGGATCTCGGCGAGCACGTCCCTAAGCTGCCGGACAGCCTCGACGATGTTGCCGGTCCCGGCCTCGCCCTTGGTTCGCATCATCGCCGCGCCTTCGTTGATCCGCCGCAGCGCCTCGCCGAGGTTGCGGCAGCCGCATACGAACGGGACCTTGAAGGCGTGCTTGTCGATGTGGTTGTTCTCGTCGGCCGGAGTGAGGACCTCGGATTCGTCGACGTAGTCGACGCCCAGCGCCTCGAGGATCTGGGCCTCGACGAAGTGACCGATTCGGGCCTTGGCCATGACCGGGATGGACACGGCGTTCATGATCCCGACGATCATCTCGGGATCGGACATCCGGGCAACCCCGCCCGCCTTGCGAATGTCGGCGGGGACGCGCTCGAGCGCCATCACGGCGACCGCGCCGGCGTCCTCGGCGATCCTGGCGTGTTCGGGCGTGACGACGTCCATGATGACGCCGCCCTTGAGCATCTGGGCCAGACCGGTCTTGGTCGCCCAGGTGGACGTTTCGACAGTCATGTCGGCTCTGGTTCCTCTGGTGGCTCGCGCTCGGTTCGCCGGCCGGGTCTTGCCCCGGGGTCGTCGCCCGCTCGAGTCGGCCGAGCCCCGCGCGCAGCCCGATTATCGCACGACGTCGACAGAATCCCCAGTGGGGTTGCGCGGACTGGCGCCGGGCTCCGCGGTCTGATCTCGTGGCCGCGACTGTGGGGCACGTACCTGCATCGAGGAGGGCTCCAGGGACTCGCTCGATCCCCGCTGTCGACAGTCAGTCGCGCCTTCGAATCGTTCGCCTCGAACGGACGCGGATGCGGAACGTCGCTCAGCCGGAGACGGTGCGGATGACCCCAGACATCAGCTTGGTCGCGCGGCGCGCCGCCGTCGGGGAGAGGCGCGACAGCGCCTCGACCAGGTCGATGACATCCTGGTCCGGCAGCCCGCCAAGCAGCTCGAGCAAGCGGAGGATCGTCGCGTCGGGAAGTCGACCCAGCAGGCCGAGGGACCGCTCGAGCTCGCGGGGATCGAGCCTCGGGACCAGCCCAACGGCTCGATCGAAGAGGGTGACGAAGACGAGGAACGCCGCCAGCCAGTCGCGTAGTGCGACCAGCTCGCGATCGTCGGGATTGGCCTCGAGGGCGAGCGCTGCTTCCCGCTCCTTGGCCTTGAGAACGGCCACGATCGGATCCCCTTCGCGAACCTTGCGCTCAGCGATGACCCGACCGAACCATTGCCAGTGGTCGCCGACCGCAAGGTAGGCCGCTCCGGCCGGTCCGCGCCGGCCCACGCGCCGCGGCTCCAGGACTCGCTCCACGATCCCCCACGACTCCGCCTCCGCGAGCGCGAGGCTCGTGGCGCGGTGGCTGAGACCCAGCGCCTCACGGATCTCCCGTTCGGTCAGCGGCTCATGCCGAACCATGAGGTACGCCTGGACGCGGGCGATCGCCGGAGTCACACCCCAAGCGGCGCCCATTTCGCCCCATGCCTCGGCGAACTCGATGCGGATGGACTCCGCCCTGGATCGAGGATATGCATCTCCGCGGCCGACCCCCAACGTGTCGCCGCGCATAACTTGCCCCTTGATAGTAGCAGATTTATCTGACATAACTTGCTATGCAAGAGTAGCACGAGGATAAGGCCATGGGGACGCAGCTTCCTGGAATGTCGCGGTGACGCGAATCGCGATCGTCGGAGGGTGTGGCCATCATCGGTCGGGCGCTGACGCGATCGTTGGCAACGGACAGTCATGCCGGCTCGGCAGGTCGAGTTAACCGCGTCGGTCGATCTCCTCGCGGAGCGCTCCCAAGATCTCGAGCTCGATTCGGTCCTTTGGGCGTCCCGCGGCGCGTTTCATGCTGATGAGGGCGTCGAGGGAGGCCACGAGAACCGGTTGGCCGGCCACGTACGTGGGGACCGCGGTCGTCAACAGGCGTTCGTAGTCGAGATCAGGGTCTGGAGTCGCCAGCAGGTCGAAGTCGCCGGCGCTCGTCATCAATGTGAAGAGCCCGCCAGCGCGAAGCGTCCTGGCATCGAGCGGCGGCATCCTGGGAGCGTCGGACGGAAGGCCCCGCCGGACCGCGACGAGTTCCCGGAGCGTCGCCGCCAATTGGGCAAGGTTCGCTCCGTCTCGGGCGTAGCAGATATCGAGGTCGCCGGTCAGCGATGGAGAGCCGTGTGCCTGGGCGGCGACGCCGCCCACGATGATGAACCGGACGTCATGGGCGATGAGGGACCGAAGGATGACGTCGGGCTGAAACCTCTGCAGTTCACTCATTCGGCCACTCGCCGGAGCTGGCGTCGCCACTCCACGAAATGTTGATCGTCAGCTATGGCCACCCGCAATCGCTCGTCCATGGCCACGTTCAGGCGCTCCTGGATCTGCGTGCGATCGACGCCGATTCCGAGGCGCGGCATCACCTCGAGCCCGAAGTCACAGGCAGTGAGCAGGCGGTCCATCGTGTTGACCCGCGGGTCAGCGCGACCGCGCTCGATACGGGCGATCGTCTCCTGTGGGATGCCAGACTTCGCGGCAAGCTCGCGCTGGGTTAGGCGTGCTCGACCACGCGCCTCGCCCACCATCCGACCGGCCATCGACATTTGGTCACGCCTCCTGATGACGTTCTCGTCATCAGGCTACCACGGCCATCACCCGGGTCCAGGTCCGGTAGCATCCGGTCATGCCGTCCGTTGCTCGCTTCTCCATCGCACCGGTGCGTAGCTGCGGCCTGGAGCATCCCGCAGAGATCGACATCACCCAATTCGGGGTGGTGGAGGATCGCCGCTTCTATCTGACCGATGATGCCAACCGCCTGGTCGACCGCAACATGGTTGGCGAGCTAGTCCAGATCGCGAGCCACACGGATCACGAAGCAACGCGGCTCCGTCTCGAATTCCCGGACGGCACGGTCGTCGACGAGGAGGTCCGCCTCGGCGGCCCGGTCGAGACCCCGATCTATGGTCGAACCGGGGTCGGGCATCTCGTCCACGGCCCGTGGGTGGAGGCCTTGTCCGACTTCGCCGGCCGGACGATTCGGCTCGTCCGATGTGATCAGCCGGCCGGGACCCGGGCGGGCAACCCGACGAGCATCGTGTCCGACGGGTCGCTCGCCGAACTGGCCCGCCGGAGCGGCGTGGATCACGTCGATGGCCGACGGTTCCGGATGCTGATCGATCTCGTCGGCGCCGCTCCACACGAGGAGGACACCTGGGTCGGGCGGCGGATCGCGATCGGGGAAGCGGTCTTGGCCGTCACCCTGCCGGACGCCCGATGCGCGATCACGACCCAGCATCCCGACACCGGGACACGCGACCTCGACACGCTTCGGACGCTGATCGCCTATCGCGGGCTGCGCGACGGCAAGCACGCCGACTTCGGCGTCCTGGCAGACGTCGTGCAGCCTGGCCGGGTCCGGCTCGGCGACGAGGTCAACGTCCTCGCCTGACACCGCCCGGGCGACTCCCCTACGCTCTGCTCGACAGGAGGTACCGATGGCCCAGCACGAACCGACCGCAACCCCGCTGCCGGGAACCCGCGAGGAGCTTCTCGCCCTGCACCGCGACACGCGCCGCCAGCGCAACAAGGCGGCCCACGGCAGCGAGGGCCACGTCGCCGCCATCGACCTGCTCGCCCGGATCGAGGTGGAGATCGCCCGGATCGAGCGCGCGATGGACCCGCCGCTCGGCTGAGGGGCCCGTCGCTCCGCTGAGAGGCCCGTCGCTCGGCTGAGATCGCGCCACTGCCCGGGCGCCTTCGGGCGTTCTTGCTATTCTCCGCCCACGATGGACGGTGCCGTACTTGTTCTGAACCAGAACTACGAGCCGCTCAACGTCTGTAACCTGCCCCGGGCGTTCCGACTGGTGTTCGGCGAGAAGGCCGAAGTCATCGAGTACGACCACCAGGTGATCCGGACGGTGCGGACGGAATACCGCGCGCCCTCCGTGATCCGCCTCCAGCACATGATCCGACGACCCCGGCCGCGCGTGAAGCTGTCGCGCCGCGAGGTGTTCGCCCGTGACCGGCACACCTGCCAGTACTGCGGTCGGCAGTCGCACGACCTGACGCTCGACCATATCGTCCCGCGCTACCGCGGCGGCATGCACTCCTGGGAGAACCTGGTCGCGGCGTGCAAGCCGTGCAATCACCGCAAGGGCGGCAAGACGCTCGAGGAGGCCAGACTGCGTCTCGCCCGGGCGCCGTTCGAGCCACGAAGTGACATCTATTCGCTGTTCACGCCGTACCTTGGCGATGAGCGCAACGAGGCGTGGCGGACCTACCTCTTCCTGGGACGCAACTGAGGAGCCTCGCGGCGGCCATTCCCGACCCGGTCCGGACCTTGCTCGGGGCGCTCTGGGACGCTGGCCAGGCCGCGTACGTCGTCGGTGGTTCGCTCCGCGATGCGGCGCTCGGACGGCCGGCGGCCGATTGGGACCTGGCGTCCGACGCCTTGCCGGAGCGCGTCCTCGAGATCTTTCCAGGCGCCGTCTACGAGAACCGCTTCGGAACGGTCGCGGTCAGACGCGACCACGAAGTGTTCGAGATCACGACGTTTCGATCCGATCACGATTACGCCGATTTCCGGCGCCCGCACCGGATCGAATTTGGCGCCACGATCGAGCTTGACCTGGCTCGCCGCGACTTCACCGCCAACGCCATGGCATGGGGTGCGCGCCCCGGCGAGACGCCTGCGCTCGTCGATCCGTTCGAGGGCGTTGCCGATATTGAAGCGCGGGTCCTCCG
>JANNQZ010000150.1:0-7109 GCA_031401015.1 Chloroflexota bacterium
GGCTTCAGCAGTCGAGCTGAGTGCTCCTATGCCAGCTACCGACGCGACGGCGTCCCAGTGTTCGCGTCCATCGCGGAGCACGGGGGCCCGAAGGCCATGATCCGCGATATCGCCGTGGTCCCCTGAGGTCACCGCCAGCCGCTTGCCACGCGCGGGCTACCCCCTCCGCGCCCGCTACCCTGCCTGGGATCCCGGTTGAACGATTCACCCCGACGCCGAGTTCGTCGTCGTCTGCGACGGCGAGCGGCCAGTCGCCGGCGCGGCGATCGGGAACGACCGGGTGGGCTCGCCCACTGCCTCGCACCTGTGCGCATCCCCGGACCAGGCGCGCGCAGATGCGGGGTCCGCGTTGCTCGACGTCATCGAGGCGGTGGCGCTCGACCGCGGGTTTGAACACTCGGTCTGGACGGCAGCGTCTTCCTGCTGCCGACGGTGGTGCCATACGCGCGCCACGGGTACATCGTGGCGCCGGTCTACGAGGGCGACGCCGATGCCCCCGTGTGGGTGGAGCGCGACCTGCGATGGGGACCTGGCTGACCGGTTCGGCGCGAGAGCGAACGTGCCTGGCGCCGTCACCGCCGACATTCGCCTGGATGTGGTTCATGGACAGGTGTTGGCGGTCCTCGGCAAGGTCCACGCCAGGCGCATAACCGCAGCCACGGAATGGTACGGAGACGGCCAGGGCGGTCGGGCGGGTCAGCCGCCCAGGTTCACGCTCACGGACGTCCGGATTCCCGCCTGGTCTACCCGTTGTGCGGAAGCGTCCCACCCGGGCGGGGAGCGTAGACGCCGGACCGCCTCTGGGATATGCATTCGAGTTGCATCACCCGGGGAAAATGTCGCCGGCCAATCAAGCGCCCCCGCGGCGACAAAGCCACGGCGAGACCTTACCCGGCGGCGACCCGGCTGGCCAGGTCGGCGATCGCGAGGCGGGTGTCCGTCGTGTCATACCGCAGCAGCGGATCGGGGTCGATGACGCGCTCGACGACCTGGCCTCCGAGCCGACTGTAGATCACGGGATAGATCGCCCCGCTGCCGTCCGCCTCGAGGGTGGTGATGATCGCGTCGGCTCCACCGGCGTCGAGCTCGTGGGCCAGTGGGGCGATGCCGTCGTCGCGCAAGCCGCCCGAGCCGTCGGCGGTGAGCACGCGGGCGAGGTAGCCGCGCTGGTGAAAGAGTTCGGGCGATTCGGCCAGGTCGGCCGCGAGAAGGCCCGGCACCGCGTCGGGCGCAATCGTCGGGCGGTCACGTTCGATCCCGAAGCGCGTCCGAGCGAGGTGTCCAGCCAGGACGCGCGCATTGTAGCGGGCGCCATGGACCGCCCCCGAGTTCGCCGGAAGGCCGTGCTTGCGCAATCCCTTCGAACCCTGGCCGATGGTGCCGGCGAAGAAGATCCCGGGGACCGTGACGCTCTCCCACCACGGCGTCTGGGCGGGCAGCTGGCTCGCACCAAAGGTCGCTACGCCAAGGGCCGGCAGGTCCACCAACGGCGTCACAAACCCGGTCGCCGCGATCACGTCGTCGGCTTCGACGACCATGTCGGCGCCACCGTCGGTCCGTCGCAAGTGCACTACAAAGGAGGCACCGGACACGCGCTCGACGCGGTCGATCGCCGCGTTGAGGACGTTGACGCCGCCGCCAAGGACGTGGTCCTCGTATGGCTGGGCGTAGCGGGCGCGGACGCCGACCAGGGATCGCGTTTCCACGGACATGCGCGCCTGGGACGGCGACGCGAGGACGATCTGTCGCGCCCAAGGCAGCAGGCCGGTCGCCAGCTCGAAACCCGAATTCTGTTTGCCCACGATGAATACGCGGCGACCCGCGTAGGTCTCGATCGGACGGACCTCCGCATAGTGGTTCGTCAGCTCCATCCCGTTTCCGGGAGGCGTAAACGGCTCGGCGACACCGACCGCGACGACAAGGGCCTCGCAGCGATAGGTCCCGTCTGTCGTTTCGACCGCAAACCGGTCGCCGGCCGGACCGGACTCGCGGCTCGTCCCGGTCCAGCGGCAGTTGTAGCGGATCGCGATCCCGGCCCGTTCGACGAACGCGACGAGGTTCGCCTCCATTTCCGGTCGCGATGGGAAGTACGACGACCCATCCATCAGGCCAGGCTGCAACGCACGGGTCTCGGGCTCCTCGCCCAACAGGCTATTCCAGTCGTACCGCTCGTAGGCCGGCGACCCCCACTCGACGGGCGCATGGGGCTTCGTCCACGACAGGAGCCGCTGGAGGAACGGCCAGCGGCGGAACATGCCGCCCGGCGACGGATCGGCCGAGACGACCGCGTGCGCTACGCCCAGGTGCCGCAAGGAGTACGAGACCTGGATGGCGCCCGGACCACTCCCGATCACGACGACCGGGTAGTCACCCGGCGGGAATGGCGCGATCAGCTCCGCCATCGGTTCGCCGCCCGCAACCGCCGGGCCTGAACCTGGAGCATCCGGTACATGACCCGTGGGTGGTCCAGCAGGAAACCCTCGACCCGTGGCCCCGCAAGCACGAGGCAGCGAAGCGGCCGGAGTGCCACGACGTCGGCGATCGGCGATTCGCCGAGGATGATCGAGATCTCTCCGAAATAGTCGCCGCGGGCCAGCCGTGCCCGCTCGGTCCCGTCGATCACGATCGCCGCCTCGCCATCGAGGATGACATGGAAGCCGGAGCCCGTCAGCCCCTGGCGCAGCACCCGTTCGCCCTCGGCGAACATCGCCTCTTCGAAGATGTGCACGATCCCGGTCAGCTGCGGATCGGTCAGATCGGCGAACAGACTGAAGCCCGCGATCGCATCCACCAGCTCCGCTCGACCAGCCATCCTGCGCATGGTGCCAGAGACAGCCGCCCTCCGCGAAAGCCGTTCGTTTGACGGCCGTGTGTCCCGCGGCGCAGCATGGCCGTGGCAATCATGATGGGAGGACGCGTGGCCCTCAGCCGCGAACAGACGATCGAACTCCTCGCCGCAACGCGCCTGTTCGCCGGAGTGGATGCCGACGGACTGGCGCGAATTGCCGATCGAATCTCCGAGCTCGAGGTGATGGCCCAGCGGGTGATCGCCCGCCAGGGTGAGATCGGTACCGGCTTCTTTGTCATCGCTGCCGGTTCGGTACGGGTGATCCGGGACGGCGCGACGCTCGCCGAGCTGGGTCCCGGCGACTTCTTCGGGGAGCTGTCCGTGCTGGACGGCAAGCCGCGCAACGCCCAGGTCGTGAGCACCGAACCGACGACCTGTCTCGCCCTGGCCAGTTGGGACTTCGAAGCGGTCGTGCGCGACCAGCCGAGCGTGGCGCTCGCCATCCTTCGTGAGCTGGCGGGCCGGCTGCGCGAGTTGACTGAGGAGCGCCATCACTGAAAGCCGGAGCACCACCAGCATGACCGCGAGTCCGCTTCCATGGAGCGGAACTGTCACCTTCCTGTTCAGCGATATCGAGGGCTCGACGCGCCTGGAGCAGGCGATCGGCACGGAACGCTACGGTGGTCTGCGCGAACGGCATCGCGAGATCCTTCGAGCGGCGTTTGCCGCCCACGGCGGGATCGAGCAGGGCACCGAGGGCGACTCGTTCTTCGTCGTCTTCGGCAGCGCGCGCGACGCCGTGGCCGCGGCCGTCAATGCCCAACGCGGGCTGGCGGGCGAACCATGGCCCCCGGATGCCACCATCCGTGTCCGCATGGGCCTCCATTCGGGCGAGGCCGGGATGGTCGGCGGGAGCCTGGTCGGGCTGGACATCAACCGGGCCGCGCGGATCGCGGCCGCTGCCAACGGGGGTCAGATCCTCCTCTCCGACGCTACCCGTGCGCTTGTCGGCACAGCCCTGCCCGACGGCCTCCACCTGCGGGACCTCGGCGAGCACCGGCTGCGTGACCTGGCCGGACCGGAGCGCCTGGTGCAGCTGGAGGCCGACGATCTGCCGGGGGAATTCCCGGCCGTTCGGTCGCTCGACGCCCGGCCGAACAACCTGCCGACCCAGCTGACCACGTTCGTTGGGCGCGATCGCGAGCTCGCCGAGGCGCTGGACCTGCTGACGCGAACCAGGCTGCTGACGATGACCGGACCCGGTGGCACCGGCAAGACGCGGCTCTCCCTCCAGGCTGCCGCCGCCGCCGCCGACCGATTCGGGGACGGCGTCTGGTTCGTGGCCCTGGAACCGGTCCGCGATCCAGCACTGGTCGCGCCAGCGATCGCCCACGTGCTGGGCGCCGCGGACAGCTCGACGCGGCCATCGCTTGACGTCGTGGCCGACGCCATCGGATCCGGGACGGTGCTGCTCCTCCTCGACAACTTCGAGCAGGTCGTGGCCGGGGCGCCCGTCGTCGCGGAGCTGCTGCGGCGCTGCGCCAACCTGACCGTCCTGGTGACCAGCCGGGCCGCCCTGCGGGTATCGGGCGAACAGGAATACCCGGTCCCCGGGCTGCCTGCACCCCCGGATATGACGCATCTGTCGGAGGTGGAGCGCCTGAACTTGCCCCTCGGCGTCCGCGAGCTCGACCTGGATGCGCTCAACCAGTACGAGGCCGTTCGCCTGTTCATCGCCCGGGCGCTGTCGGTCAAACCCGGCTTCGCCGTGACGAATGCGAATGCGCCCGCGGTCGCCGGGATCTGCGCGCGACTGCACGGCATGCCGCTGGCCATCGAGCTCGCCGCGGCGCGGATCAAACTCCTGTCACCGGACCAGATCCTGGCTCGCCTCGAGCACCACCTGGCCCTGCTCACCGCCGGCTCTCGCGACCTGCCGGAGCGGCAGCAGACGTTGCGCGGGGCGATCGCCTGGAGCTACGACCTGCTCGACGACGGGGCGCGGCGGCTGCTGAATCGCCTGTCGGTCTTCCGCGGGGGGTTCGAGCTGGAGATGGCGGAGGCCGTATGCGGTCCGGCCGACGAGATTGCCGGCGACGTCGTCGATCGTCTCGGCCAGCTGGTCGACCACAGCCTGGTCAGACTCGATGACGAGCGCGACCCGCCGCGCTTCGCGATGCTCGAGACGATCCGCGAGTACGCCGGGGAGATGCTGACGACCAGTGGCGAGGTCGAGGCGCTTCGGCGCCGCCACGCGACTGCGTTCCTTGCCGTTGCCCAGGAGGCCGCGCCGCAGCTCTCCGGGGCGGACCAGCGGGCCTGGCTGGATCGGCTGGAACGTAGTCACGCCAACCTGGTTGCCGCGCTGGAGTGGGCAACGCAGCAGGACCCAACCCTGGCAGCCCGCCTTGCGTTCGCGCTGTGGCGGTTCTGGCAGCGGCGCGGCTATCTCAACCAGGCACGCACGCTCCTCGAGTCACTGGCGTCGCGGGCCGCCGAGTTCGAACCGGTCGACCGGGCGCGTTTTGCCGAAGCATTCGGCGGGGTTGCCTACTGGCAATCGGATCGCCCGGCCGCGGCCCGCTGGTATGACGAGGCTCTGGCCATCTGGCGCAAGCTTGGCGAAAAGTCACAGATCGCGAATGCCCTGTACAACCGCGCCTACGCCGACATGATCGTGGTGATGAACGGCAACGCTCCCCCCGAGACTCTTGACTTGGCCGCGCTCCTGTTGCGCGAAGCCGTCGATATCTACCGCGAGATCGGCGACAAGGGGGGCGAAGGCAATGTCGTCTGGGGCCTTGGCAGCTTCTACTACTTCACGGCGGACGCGGCGACCGCGGAGGGCTGGTTTCGGCGCTCGCTCGATCTCCATCGTGCGGCCGGCGATCGGACGATGGAGGCGTGGTCGCTCCACATGATCGCGCTCGCGGCCACCGGCCAGCGCCATGCCGACGAGGCTCGTGGGCAGGCGCGACGTGCCCTTCGCCTCTTCCACGAAGCGGGGGACGTCGCTGGCGTCGCGCTCACGATCGATGACCTGTCGCTCGTGGCGATGGTCGATGGTGACCATCCCCGGGCCGGGCGCCTGTGGGGCGCGGCACGTCATCTCACGAAGGTGGCAGGGGTGGCGATCGGCGGCTACACGGACCGGAACTTCGACTTGTTCGGGGTTCCAAGCGCCAGGGAAGCGATCGATCCGGGTGAGCTCGACACCCTGGCCGCACAGGGCGCTGCCATGGGGCTCGATGAGCTCGTGGCGTATGCTCTGGGCGTCGAGGGCGGGATCCCGCCCGCGGCCCGCACGGAGACTCAGCCATGACCGTGGCGCTTCCGCCCATCGTGCTTGCGATCGAGACACCCGCCACGCCCGCCGACGCCTGGGCGGCGCTGACCGAGCCGGAGCGGATCGCGGAGTGGTTCACCCAAGCCACGCCACTTGGCCAGGTCGGCGCCCCATATCAGCTCGACTTCGGCGACGGGACCGTCGTGAAGGGGGTCGTCCGTCTCGTGGAGCCCGGGCGGCGATTTGCCCACACGTGGGTCTGGGCGGACGTCGAGCCGAGTCAGGAAACCGTGGTCACCTGGTCCGTCGAACCGCTACCCCACGGCGGAGCCCGGGTCACCCTGGTCCATGATGGTTGGGCCGAAGCCGGTGTCGACGATGCCGCGCGTGATGACCACGAGGGCTACTGGAGCGGCTACCTGGACGATTTGGCGGCGGTCCTGGGCCACGAAGGCTGACGCTCCGGAGCGCGTCGCCGGCGCCGACGCCCGGAGCGCGTCGCGGGCCCCGGAGCTGCCGGTGGACTAGACTGGCGCCCTGCGATGACCGACCAGCCAGCGACGCCCGCCCAGCCTGCCACCCCGGAGCCGGCGCGCCACAAGTCGGCCATCCCGAAGAACCCCGGTCGGCGCGAACTTGGCCTGCGCGCGACGCTGCTCTTCCCCAACCGCGAGATCGTCGATCGCTATTACGTGCCCCTCATCTATACCGCGTGCCGAACCTGCTATTCCGAGCAGGATCCCGATGAGATCTTCCGCCGATCGCTGGCGGGAGACTTCGACACGCTCAAGATGCAGAAACTCATCGGCTCCGTGGTCGAATCCGGCCATGGCTCGACCATTGAGCATGTCGTCTTCACCTTCGCCATCAGCGGCGTGTCGCGCACCTTGTCGCATCAGCTCGTGCGACACCGCGCCGGCGTCGCGTTCGACCAGCAGAGCCAGCGCTATGTCAAGTTCAAGGGCGCCGCCACGATGCTCCCCCACTCCATCGCCGAGGGCGACGAGGGACTCCGCGCCCGGTACGAGGAGCAGG
>JANNQZ010000151.1:0-12256 GCA_031401015.1 Chloroflexota bacterium
GAGACGTACCCGGGTGAGGGTGTGCCGCAGGGTCTCCCATACAAGGACGGCTCGCCTCCCTGAATCGAGCACCGGTGTCGTCGGGTAGTAGCCGCCGCGGTAATCCCCGGGGATCGCCAGCGCGGGTACGGCCTCGCCGGAGCTCGAAACCTGGCGAACGTAGTAGATCGTCCCGGGCTGCTCGTCTCCGGCGGGCGTACAGACCTGGACCAACCGTTCCGCGTCAAGAAACCTCGGTTGGCTGATGCACCAGCCATTCGGTTTCAAGCGCGCCTCCGGCGCCAGCGTTGTCGGCGTTCCCGGCGATCCGTCTTGAATCGGGATCATCCATTCGCGAACATCACTCGTCCAGTTCTCATCGCGGACTTCGTTCAATTGCAATGCGGCGAAGACGGTCAACCCGTCGGGCGCGACGGCCAACCCACTGGCCCAGGCATAGATGCCGTCGGGCGTGGACCCAGGCGGACGCGGGGACGCGGAAGGACTGGGACTCTCCAGATCGACAGGAATCGACTCGAGGTCGCTGGTGCCGATCAGGTCGCCAGTCTCGACGTCGATCTGGTGGAGTTCGACCCTCCAGACCGGCGGCACGCGCGCAGCGACGAGGACAAGCAGGCTTCGCCGATCCGCGCTGAGCGCCGCGACGAGACTGACGCCCTCGTCCATCCCGGCGACGGGCACCACGCCCTCAATTGCGAGTAGATCGCGATCGACGATTGGCGTTCCGCTCAGATCGAAGCGCTCAAAGCGCAGGAGCGGGCTGGGCACCGTCAGCTGGCCGCCAGTGGTGATCCCGTGGACCAGGCACGCGCACACCAATTGGCCATCGCCGACCGGAAGCACGAGGTCCCACCAGGGCCGCGTCGGCGAGACGAGGGTCCCCGTCGCCAGATCGAGCACCTGGAGTCCATTGGCGTAGACCAGGCGGCGCTCGGTCGGGATCTGGTCGCCCAGGATCTCCATCGTCGGCAGCGGCGTCGGCAGCGGGGAGCGCGATGGCGTGGGACGAGCCGATGGACGACTGGGGGCGGGCGTCGCGGTCGGGGCCGGCGAATCGAAGGGAACCACGGCCAGCGAGGACGGATCGCGATCGTCGAACAGGACGCCAAGCGCTATCGCGACCACCAGGAAGCCGGCGAGGCCAGCCGCGATCAGGCTGCCCGAACGACCGCGCCAGCCATCCGGGCGCGCGACCACCGGCTGGAGTCGGAGCGGGACCGTGACGTCCTCCTCGATTTGCTCGGCCATGGCGCGATTAGATCACGGGGCTGCGCCCGCCGCGCTGAGCGCCCAGGCTGCATGCGGGCGCAGGCTCGATTCGGGGCTGATGCCGGCATCGTGTTGACGAGGAGTTAACAAATCGGTCGTACCTTGGGGCGCCAACCAGGCGGTCACGATCGAGGGACACCATGCCAGTCACCGCGGAGATGCTCCGTATTGTTCCCCTGTTCAGCGGAATGACGGACCGATCGTTTGCGGCGATTGCCGCTCTGGCGTCTGGAGTGACCTTCGACGCCGGCCAGGAGCTGGTGCGCCAGGACGACCCGGGCGAGCACTTCTTCATCATCACGAGCGGCAGGGCCAGAGTCGAACGTGACGGGGGCCTGCTCCGCGATCTTGGCCCCGGCGACTTTCTCGGTGAGATCTCGCTGGTCGACGGAAGTCCCCGAACCGCCACGGTCATCGCGCTCGAGCCGATTCGAGCGTTGACGATCCAGCGCGCGGGGTTCCTCGACCTGATCGAGCGGATCCCGGTCCTGCGTCTGGAGGTTCTGAATGCCCTCACGGAGCGGATTCGCGCGACGGCGGTTGAGCCGATCGGCTAAGGGTTGAGCGCCACGCGCTTCGGAGCGTCAGGCTGCGGTCAAGGTCAGTCCGATACAGCCAGCGCGCTGTCCACCAGGCTTTGGGCCTCATCGATCAGGCGCTCAAGATGCGCTTCTCCGAGAAAGCTCTCGGCGTAGATCTTGTAGACATCCTCCGTTCCGGACGGCCGGGCGGCAAACCAGCCGTGTTCGGCCGTGACCTTGAGCCCGCCAATCGGCGCACCGTTGCCGGGCGCTGTGGTCAGGACTCCGGTGAGCGGCTCGCCCGCAAGTTCAGAGGCGGTCACCCGATCCGGCGGCAGCCGAGCCAGCGCGGCCTTCTGGGCCGGCGTGGCCCGGGCATCGATCCGTCGATAGACCGGCGTGCCGAACCGCCCGGTGAGGTCCGCATAGGTCTGACCCGGATCTCGTCCGGTACGCGCGGTCATCTCGGCCGCGAGCAGGCAGGCAATGATTCCGTCCTTGTCGGTCGTCCACGTGGTGCCGTCCCGGCGGAGAAACGAGGCGCCGGCACTCTCTTCGCCGCCGAACCCGAGATCACCGGCCAGGAGTCCGTCCACGAACCACTTGAACCCGACCGGCACCTCCAGCAGCCGCCGGCCGAGGTCGGCCGCGACTCGATCCAGCATCCCGCTCGAGACCAGGGTCTTGCCGACGGCAACATCGGACCGCCACGCCCGCCCACCACCGAACAGGTAGGCGACGGCCGCAGACAGGAAGTGGTTCGGGTTCAGCAGGCCTACCCCAGGCGTGACGATCCCGTGTCGATCGGCATCCGTGTCGTTGCCGAAGGCCACGTCAAACTTGTCGCCCAGCTCAACCAGGCGGGCCATGGCGTAGGGCGACGAGGGATCCATCCGGATTCGCCCGTCCCAGTCGAGGGTCATGAACCCGTACTGCGGGTCGACGACATCGTTGGTGACGGTCAGGTCCAGACCGTATCGTTCGCCGATCGCAGGCCAGTAGGCGACGCTGGCCCCGCCAAGCGGATCGACCCCCAACCGCAGGCCGGACTCGCGGATGGCCGCCAGATCGATCACGGCGTCCAGGTCCCCGACGTACGAGCCGACGAAGTCATGGGTAGTGGCGGTCGCGCGGGCACGGTCAAACGGCACACGATTGACCGACTCCCAACCGGAGGCCAGCAGCCCATTGGCCTCCGCCCCGATCCAGCCGGTCACGTCCGTGTCCGCTGGACCTCCGTTGGGCGGGTTGTACTTGAAGCCGCCGTCCTCGGGTGGGTTGTGCGACGGCGTGACCACGATCCCGTCGGCCTGGCCATCGCGCCGGCCCATCTCACGCCGGCCCCGGTTGTGGACGAGGATCGCATGTGAGATCACCGGCGTCGGGGTGTATCCATCGGCGGCATCAACCCGGACATCGATCGCGTGCGCCGCGAGCACTTCTAGCGCGGAGCGGAACGCCGGCTCGGACAGCGCATGCGTGTCGCGCCCGATGAATAGCGGCCCGTCCGTCCCCTGGGAGCGGCGGTAGCGGCAGATCGCCTCGGTCGTGGCCACGATATGGGCTTCGTTGAAGGCGGCGTTGAACGCGGATCCGCGATGCCCGGAGGTCCCGAACGCGACCCGCTGGCCTGGGATGGCGGGATCCGGGCGTAGGTCGTAGTAGGCGCGAACGAGTCGCTCGACATCGACGAGCATTGATGGATCGGCCGGCTGCCCAGCTCGCCCGGCCCCTTCGCTGATCGACATCTGGTCCCCGATCGCTCCGGTCAGGGTTGGGCGGTCGCCAGGCGACCTGCCAGGTCCGGCAGTGGCTCGACGGTCAGCATATCGGCCATCGTCGCCAGGGTGAACACTCGTCCGTCGGTATCGCGTACCACGGGTCCGAGGGCATCGTTTGTTCGCCGCCATCCGACGCCGCCGAGGACAGCAAATAAGGGCACACCGCCAAGGCGATTGGCTTCGGCTCGGAGGTTGCCGAACCGCGCGGCCTTGTCTCGGGCGGTACCGCCATCGTTCGCACCCTTGCACTCCAGAACCGCCCTCAGCGTCTCGGTGCGATCGTCGAATACCACGAAGTCCGGCGCCGGCCGCACCGTCAGGCCGAAACGACGCTCGATATCCGCCTGATTGTGGGCGCCAGTTCGGATGAATGGGATGCCAGCTCCAAATAACAGTTCCTCGACTGGGTCTTCGAGGAGATCTCCGCGCAGCGAGCTCGTCGCGTCGAGAAGTTGACGAAACGCGCCTCCATAGTGTCTCTGATGAAGTAGCACGGCCAGGGGCACGCCCTCGCGGGCGTACGAGCGAACGGAGTCCCATCCAAGGGCCGTATCGGGCTTCTCGAGTTTCGTTCGAAGCGGGGATACGCCAGGCGCGAACAGGACTCCTTGCATCATCTGGTCGATGACGGCCGCGCAGGCCTCGGCCTGCACGCCGGTTGGCGTAGCGCCAGACTCTATGGCCCCGATCCTGGCCCTTCCGAGCCCATGCAGGGTGACCATGGCGGTCGCCTCGGCGAATTCGCCACTGGTAAGCCCCAGCATCAGGCGGAACACGCGAAGTACCGTCGGGGTCTCGCGAAGGATCGTGGCAAGTTCTGGTGATGAGACGTTGACAAAGCCGCTGGTTGCCGTCTCGGCGGCGCTGTAGGCCGCGGCCAGCGGTTCGAGTTCGTACTCCTCGCGCCAGTGCACGTAACCGAAGTCGGGTGCGAGGCTAGGGACATACACGCGTTCGGCGATATCGGCGTAGACACCTTGGTGGTGGGCCATCCCGTAGGCTTGGGGGACTAGACGGACGAGGGCGACCCGGGCATTCCATGAGGCAGCGGTCGCCACCCGCGAAACAAGGTCGGGCGGTCCGGCCACGGGCTAGCGACCGGCGCGGATGCGGTCGGGCATTACCGCTGCGTACTTCGCATCGAGTTCCGTCAAGAGCCAATGACGTGCGACATTCTCAGCAGCCACTCCGGTCGTTCCCGTGCCTGCGAATGGGTCGAACACCAGCTGTCCCGGCTGCGTCATCAACTTGACGAAGAACGTAGGGAGTTGGAGGGGAAACCGAGCTGGGTGGAGGGAAGGGTTCGGGCTGAACTCCGGCTCAAAGTGGAGGAGCGTCGACGGCCGCACCATGTCCGGTCCGGCCTGTACACGCTTCCGCCCCTGGCCGGACGGCTCGTTGACCCGGACGTAATTGTGTGCGAGGAGCTTCCGCCGTTCGCGGTCTCGAGCGTCCCAGCGAGCAGGTGTGAGGCAGTTCTCGGGATAGAACTGCCAGTTCGGCGTTTTCGCGAACTGAAAGCAGTACTCGACTGCATCCTTGAGGAAGCGGTTGAACCGGCCGGGGGGCGGCGACGGCTTCCCCCAGACGTAGTCCTCACAGAACAGGAAGCCCTGCTCGCGGAGCCAGAAGACGAGCTCGTATTGGAGCGTCCCGCGCTCGTCGCCGTGTCGCTTCGAGCGGTAGTTGAGGACGAAGCTCCCGTGAGGCTTGAGGGTTCGCAGGATCTCTGCGGTGACGGCTCTGAACACGTCCGCGAACCACTCGCGCTCGTACTTCTCGCCGTTACCGTACCTCGGCTGCCCGTCGTATGGCGGCGACGTGATCACGAGGTCGAACGTTTCGTCGGGAATGGCCCGTAACGTTACGAGGCAATCGCCGACCACGAAGGCCCCCAGATCGGTGCGAAAGACGGCCGACTCCACGACCGAGGTCGGAAGGCCTGGCAATGTGGCAGTCCGGGGATCGAGGAGGTCCGTCACATCGGAAGAGTACGCCGACGCGTGCCAGCTAGGTCGTCACGGTTCTGTCGAGGGCCCCGGCTCGGGCCGGAGCCGTCATTCCCGCGCTCGGTCGCCCAACGTTCCGATGTCGGCCGGGTCTCCGAAGTCGACCGAGACCGGCATCTCGCCGTCGGCCTCGGGTCGGCTGCGAAGCGCGATCAGCCCCCCGATCGAAATGGCCACCGCGCCGACGACCGCCTGCGGCTGGGTCGGCTCCCCGAACAGCGCCGCCCCGAGAATGAACGACCACACCAGGCCGAGGTAGCCCAGCGGCGCCAAATCGCTCGCCCGGGCCCAGCGGTAGGCGCCGACGAGCAGGCGGTGGCCGCCCAGTGCGGCGAGTCCCACGATCCCGATCCCGACCCACTGGAGCGGTTCGGGCATCGGATCTCGCGGGCCGAGCGCAAACATCACGGTCGCCGCGATCAGGCTCACCACGCCCGCATAGAACAAGGTGACCTCGGCGGGTTCGGCGTGGAGCTCGCGGGTCAGGAGGCTGAACAACGCGAACGACGCGGCCGTCGCCAGCGGCAGCAGGATTGCCGGGTTCAGGTGCGTCGGATCAACTCCGATGAGGACCACCACCCCGGCAAACCCGATCACAGCGCCGGCGACGGCCGAACGGGCGATTCGCTCGCCGAGCAAGGGACCGGCCAGGGCGATGATGATCAGCGGTGTCGTTGACGCGAGGGTGCTGACCTCGGCCAGCGGCAGCAACGACAGTGAGGCAAAGAAGGTGGCCGTCGCGCCAAACATGGCCAACCCACGGGCGATTTGGATCCTCTTCCGCGACGACGCAAGGAGGCGTCGTGGGCGGCCCCGCCCCGCGATGGCGACCACCGCCACGAGATAAGCGATGTGCCGACCCCAGATGACGTCGGCGACCGGCACATTCGAGACCAGCGTCTTGACCAGCGCATCGACGCCAGCGAAGACCACGCTGGCCGTCACGAAGATGACCGCACCGCGGCGAACAGGCGCAAGGTGAGCCAGCCAGGATCGCCTGCTGGGGCCGGTCGGCTGCCGTCTGGATGCTTCGGAGCGGGAGGACATCGCAGCATCTTGACAGGTAGTTCGGCACCTCCTGGCGTCATGGGGTCAACCTTCCCCGCTCGGATGTGACCAACTGCACTACATGAGCGAAGCCGCCTGACGCGAGGTCAGTGGCCGGGACCAAGAACGAAACGCTGTTCGATGAGGATTCGGTCGGGACGCTGTCGATCGCTGACGCGCAGGATGACGACCTGACCGCGGGTCCGCTCCAGGACCTGCAGGGACCCGACGAACGTCTGATCGACCACCCGTAGATCGGCTTCGCCGAGCACCACCTCGCCACTGACAACGGCAACATGGAGCACCGACGGACGTAGCCGGGCAGGTCCGGGCCGCGGGTCGCCAACGCGTCCGGCGACGACGATGACCGAACCAAGGATGACCTCGTCCGCAGCTGGCAAGAGGATGCCGATCGGATGCGGCGATGCCACGACAACTGTCGAAGCCGAGGGCGCCCCGGGGTGATCAATGGTCGGGTCAACGCCCGACGTGGCCCTGCTGGTGGGGAGCGATGCTTCGGAACCTGAAACGGACCGAGGAACGCTGGCCTCCCCCGCCCACAGCCCCGCAGCAACGACCGCTCCGAGGACCAGCAGTCCGCCGAGCACCGTCACGCTTTCGCGACGGCCCGCCGAAAGGGGGGCGATGGGAATGACCTCGACCGTCTCCCACGGCGCGATGTCGGCCGCCAATTGAAGCCCTTGGTCCGTGTCGTTCCAGCGCATTTCGAGGCAAGCGTGCCGTGCGCCACTGTGGATCGACTAACGACCCACCAACGACGCAAGTGACAGGGCAAATCGCCGAGCGCCGAGGGCGTCGCCGCTCGATCGGGTCATCCCGAGAGTTGCAACCGATGGGCGCGCACCCTGCCGGCCTCCACCACGTTCCCCTTCCGTTCGTAGAGCTGAATCGCTGAGGCAAGCGCCACGAGCGCTCCCTCAGGTCGGCCGCGCAGTCGAAGAACCTCCGCGAGCGTAACAAGCGCATCGGCATGAAAGCCCAGAAAGTCGGTCGCCTCCGCCTGAGCGACCGCGCGCCTGGCCAGCGCTTCGGCCTCATCGAGCCGCCCACTCGCCGCCAGCACTCGCGCTCGGGCGGTCGGGCCCCTGATCCACAGGTCAGGATCGCCGACATCGTCGTCGAGGGCGCGCAGCACGTCCGCGGCCTCATCGGGGCGGCCCTGGTCGAGGATCACTTTCGCAAGGCAGGCCGCGACGATCGACAGGAACCATCGGTCATGCATCTTGCGGAACGTCTCGAACGCCGAGCGCAGGTCCCGCTCGGCGGAGACAAGGTCGCCCGCCAGGGACTCGATGAACGCGCCGAGCAGGTCATGGGTGCCCGTCTGCCACGCCAAGCCCAGGTCCCGGACGCGCGCTCGGCTCGCCGCGATGCGCCCCCTGGCCTCCTCAATGCGCCCTACCATGGCTTCAACTGCAGCCAGGAACCCAGCCAGAGTCGACGCGATGACCGGCGCCCCCTCCGAAGCGCGAAGGTGCTGCTCCAGGTGGCGAATCGCCACCATCGCAGGCGTCGCTCCAAACAGGAGGTCGTAGCCGTACGAACCGAATGCCCACGACTCCTCCCGGCGACTCCCGACGAGGCGCGCATGGTGGACAGAACGTCGAGCGGCGCCAGCCGCGCGAACACTCTTTCCCGTGGCCCATTGGACATCGGCCATCAGGAGCCAGGCCCGGGTGAGCCCGACATCGTCCCCGAGAGTACGCAGCGCCTCGATGGCCTCGGTGGCTTGGCGGAAGAGGCGCTCGCCGTGGATGCCTTCGGGATGTCGGTACATCTCAATGTGGATCCACTTCGCGCGTGAACTCCACTCGACAGCGGCATCGCCCATCGCTGCTGCCAGCTCGATCGCCTCGCCGAGAATGGCACTCGCCTGATCGAGTTCACCGAACTCGAAGAGAGCGAACCCAAGATCGGATAGCAGTGCCGGCCTGACCGGGTCGTGCGAGGCCATCAGCCCCGCAGCCCGCCCCAAGAGGTTCACCGACGCCGGCATGTCTCCAGCCTTGAATGCACGGCGCCCGGCCGACGCGAGGCACTCACCGGCCCGACGCGCCAGGTCTCGCTCCTTGTCGGTGATTGAGGCAAGCTCGGCGCGATATCGAAACGCCTGCTCGAGGTGGTAGCCGACGAGTTCCTCAGCCTCACCGTGCGGAGATCCACGCCTCGCTTCGAGCCAGTTGGCGAACGCCTCGTGCGTCTCGGCACGGAGTTGCTTCGGGATCGACCGGTATGTCGATTGCTGGATGAGGACGTGGCGAAATCTGTATGCGTCGTCGCCTGCAGAGCCAGAATGATCCGAACGAACGAGATCCTTTCCGACCAGGGCTTCGAGGTGTGGCCCGACGGAAGCGCGTGCCTGCTCGGGGAGCAACTGGGCCACCGCCGTGCGCAGGAACGTCGTTCCGACGACGGCCGCTCGCTCGAGGACCGCGCGCTCGCCGGGGCCGAGTCGCTCGATGCGGGCCGCGAGGAGCGCCTGGATCGTGGGCGGAACCGGGAGCTCCCCGGTGGGCGCGCCCTGGTGTGCGACCATCGCGACCAGCTGCTCGAGGAACAACGGGTTTCCCTCGGCGGTCCCCTGGATCCGCGCACGCGTGGCCGAGTCCAGAATCACTGATCCAAGGCGGTCGTCGATCAGGGCCTGGCTCTCGTCCTCGGTGAGCGGCTCGAGCAGAATCGATGTCGCATTGATCTTTCCCGCGCCGAACCCGGGCCGCCCCTCGATCAACTCGGGTCGCGCCAACGCGAGCAGGACAATGGGCGCTTCGCGTGCCCGCACCGCAAGGTATTCGACCATCGCCAGAAGCGTCGGCTCGGCCCAATGGATGTCCTCGACGACGACAACGAGCGGCCGTTTACGGGCGACGGCCTCAAAGAGCTTGCGGACCGCCCAGAAGGTTTCCTCGACGCTCGCCGTCGTTTCGGTGATGCCAATCGCGCCCGCGACTCGCCCGGCCACCAGCTCGGCATCGGCGTCGCCAGTCAACAAGTCGGCGGTCTCGCCGGCGGGTGCCAACTGCGTGACGATCTCGCGGAGCGGCCAGAACGTGATTCCCTCGCCGTAGGCCAGGCACCGTCCGATCGCGACGGTCGCCTTGTCGGCGATCATGGACAGGAACTCCTGCGCGAGTCGTGATTTCCCGACGCCGGCATCGCCAAGCACCGTACACAGGTGGATCGTTCGGTCGCGGGTGGAGCGTTCGAATGCCGCCCGCAACTGCGCCAGCTCGTCCGCCCTGCCGAACATGACCCTGTCGGACGCAAGCGTGCCGGCCGGCTCGGTCGAGCCAACGTCGATGAGGCGCCAGATGGGCGCGGAGTCAGCCGGCTCGACGAGCTCGACCCGAACAGCGCCGGCCGTCATTTGTCGGGTCGAATCGGCTAGCAGGATCTGGCCTGGGCGTGCCCTCTGCTGGAGCTGACTCGCCTGGATCAACGGCTCGCCGACGATCGGAGGCCGTCCCGGGGTCGGGGCGCCCGTCACGACTTCTCCGGTGGCGATGCCGATCCTCAATGCGATCTGGATTCCGAAGTCGCGCTCCAGCTCATCGTTCAGGCCGGACAGCGCATCGCCCAGACTCGCCGCCGCGCGAAGCGCCCGCAGTGCATCGTCCTCGTGAACCGCGGGAATACCGAACACCGCAATCAGTCCGGTGCCTAACGAACGCTCGACGACGCCGCCGTGTCGTTCGTACGCCCTGGTCGCAACGGCGGCGTAGCGCTCGCCGATGTCCCGCAACCGCTCCGGGTCAATCCCGGCGGTGCCCGCCTGCTCCAGCGCGTCCGTCATTACCACCGTCACGGTCTTTCGCGTCTCCCGGACGGGCCTGACGATGTCTATTGGTGCGACGGACCTGGCCACGGGCGGAGCCTCCAGGGACGAATCCTGTTGCAGGATCTGGCGCTCGAGAAGCTGGAGCGCCATGCCTGGCTCCAACCCAAGCTCGTCGACCAGGGTCCGACGCGCTTCATGGAAGGCCGCCAGCGCCTCGGCCTGCCTGCCGGAGCGGTACAGGGCGAGCATGACCTGACCACGTGGACGTTCGCGAAATGGATGCCCAGCAACGTGGGCCTCCAGATCGGCGATGACGTCGGCGTGGTGACCCAGCTGGATATCGGCCTCGATCCGCTCCTCGATCGCCGACGCTCGAAGCTCGGAGAGCCGCGCGATCTCAGCCTGGGCGAACGGCTCGAAGGCGAAATCGGCGAGCGGATCGCCGCGCCAGAGCGCGAGCGCCTCGCGCAGCACGGTCAGGGCCGTCTCCGAGTCTCCTGCCCGTGTGGCCTCCCGCCCCGTCGCATACAGGCGCTCGAAGCGCGTCGCGTCCAGCTCATCCTCGGAGATGCGGAGGAGGTAGCCCGGGGCGCGCGTGACCAGAAGTCCACTTGGCGACTGACGCTGTCCTCGCTGTTGCAGCGCCTTGCGCAGCGCCGAGATGCGCATCTGGAGCGCGGCGCTCCCGGTCCCTGGTGGGTCGTCCCCCCAGAGATCATCGATCAGTCGGTCAATGGATACGACTTCGTTGGCGTGCAGCAGAAGGATCGCCAGAAGCGCACGTTGTTTCGCGCCGGACAGCGTAAGCGGTCGGCCATCAGCCCGGACTTCGAGTGGGCCAAGGATGAGAAACTCCACGGCGGCCTCCCGGCGTGAAGGTACACCCTTGACGTGGTCATACCTGTCTTCGTACCATGCATCCTACCGTGCATGACCACCGATCCCACCAACAGCGGCGCTTCGCGGAGGCGGTCGCGCCGTACGGCTCGAGGGCTTCGGCGACGCCCCACACGAAGCTTTCGATCAGCCTGCCGGCCGATCTCGTGGAGATTGTGCGCGCCAGCGCCGCCGCGACGGGCCTGAGCGTGAGCGCGACGATCGGTGCCTCGCTCCGCCGAACCCTCGATGACGTGGAGCAGGCCAGCCTCGACCGCGCAATTGAAGCCCAGAACCAGGAGAACTTCGACTGGGCGCAGGCATACTTGCCGATCGCCGCGAAGCTCTGGTCGGAGCTGGAGTGGTAGGGACCGGCCGAGAACCTGCGATCGTGGGACCTCGACGCGGTGACATCCACTGGGTCGAGTTTCCTGAGGTGGCCGGTTACCTGATCCACGGCCCCCACCCGGGGGTGATCGTCCAGACTGATCGTCTGGGGCGTTCGTCCACGGTTGTCGTCGTTCCGATGACCAGCGCTGCAGTGGCCGCCGAATTCCGACCCCCGTTCCTTGTTCAGGTCAGGGCCCGGGATGCCGCCTTGCCGCGCGACGGGTGGGTCAAGTGCGACCAGCCAATGACATTGCCGGTAATGCTGCTCGGGCCCAAGGCCGGCCGCCTCAACCCCGAGACCCTGGATCGCGTCGATGGCGCCCTTCGGTTTGCCCTCGGTCTCTAGCCAGCCAATCTCGGGGAAGCCGTTGCCGGGGTCAGGTGCATACCGTAGATTGTCGACAAGCGCGCGTGGAGCCGCGAGGTCAGTCAGAGGGATAGGCAGATGGCAACGCTGATCGAGCCGCGAGTTCAGCTCCCGCAGCACGGGACGCCTCGAGATCGAATCCGCGCACAGATGGGCGAGGCCGCGAGCCACGATGCGCCCTGGCTCGAGCGACTTGC